>JAAUVF010000039.1 GCA_012030815.1 Nanobdellota archaeon
CAAAATATCAAAGTTAGTGAACTAATTCCATTATCTGCCGGAAAAAAAGCCAAAGAAACCAAAGTATTGATTCGTGAAGTAATACTTACTAAATTGGGTAAAAACATCAATAATGTAAAGAAAAGATGTGCCGGAAAACCTGTCTCTCTTAATATCGTGTTTTCCCTACACAAGGCAAAATATACAAAAAAGATTATGCTAGCCTTTCTGATATTCTAGTTAAAATTCTTGGCGAAGAAATGTCTTCAAAGAAAGAATGCTCTAAAAGGCTTGGAAATTTTGACTGATACAAGCTTAATTTCTAGAATCGTTTTGGAAAAAACTCTAGTTAAAAAAGACAAAAAAGAAGAATTTTCCTTTTCAATATATGAATGGGATTGACAATACTGAATGACTTTGCTTATGGGTTGATTTTTTCTAAAATACATATATTTTAGTAAATTTAGGCACAATCTGGGTAGTTTAGTTTTCTATTTTATGATAAACTAGCCAAAGATTTAATTCAATTATTATTTGGTTTGAGATTATGCGTATACTACAACTTCACTGTGACAGCATAGAATACACTCCAACAAAAAAGGAGATCAAAAGTGCCGAAGATATTGTCCCTGAAACAAAAAGACTAGAAGAAGTAGTTGTTGTTTTTGTGGCAATTGAAAATGGTGATGATTCATCCGTTGCCCAAAATGCAATATCGCAAATAAAAAACTCTATGACAAAAATTGGTTGTAAAAAATTATTGTTATACCCATATGCCCATCTTAGTTCAAATCTAGCCGCACCATCAACTGCGTTATCATTACTTAAAGAAATGGAATCATCTGCATCTGAATTAGAAGTATCACACTCTCCATTTGGCTGGACAAAATCATATCATCTCAAAGTAAAGGGACATCCACTAGCTGAAAGTTCAAAAAATTGTAACAAAAAGAAAAGTACTGGTGAAAAACCTTCAACTGAAGAAAAAGAAAATGACATCTGATGCTCTAAAAGGAGAATCAAAAATTACTTCTTATTGGAAGATACTTTCTCCTGATGGAACTCTAAATAATATTGGAGATTTTAATTTCTCAAAATATCCTAAACTTGAAGTACTTGCAAAATATGAATCTGCAAAAAAAGAGCAGTAGATGAACCTCCACCACATGTTGCATTAATGAAAAAATGGGAATTGCAGATTATGAACCTGCATCTGATTCTGGAAATATGCGTTTTTTTCCAAATGGCCGTTTGATAAAATCACTTGTTGAAAGATTTGTCACAGATAAAGTCAAAGAATATGGTGGTTATGAAGTTGAGACTCCAATCATGTATGACTCTCATCATCCTAGCATGGTTAGCTACTTTAACAGATTTCCAGCAAGGCAATACAATATTGACTCTGAAGGCAAAAAATTATTTTTAAGATTTGCCGCATGTTTTGGGCAATTTCTGATGGCTAATGAATTTCAAATGTCATACAAGAACTTACCTTACAGATTATACGAATTGACTCGTTATAGTTTCAGACGTGAACAATCTGGGGAATTGGTAGGACTAAGACGACTACGTGCATTTACGATGCCTGATTGCCATGCGTTTTGCAAAGATATTCCGCAATCAATTGAAGAAATTAAAGTTCGATTTGATTTATCTCGTAATGTACTGCAGGAACTTGGAATTGTAGAGTCTGATTATGAGATGGCAATTAGATTTACTGAGGATTTCTACAATGAAAACAAATCATCAATTAATGAATTAGTAAAGAAACATGGAAGACCTGTGCTTGTTGAAATGTGGAAAGAAAAATTCTTTTATTTTGTTTTAAAATGGGAATTTAACTTTGTAGATTCTATGGGAAAAGCATCTGCTCTTTCTACTGATCAAATTGATGTTGAAAATGGAAATAGATATGGAATAGAGTTTGTAGATGAACATAACGTTCGTAAAAATCCTATCATTTTGCATAACTCTCCTAGTGGCGCAATTGAACGAGTAATTTATGTAATATTGGAAAAAGCAGCTCAAGACATTAAAGAAGGAAAAAAACCGCAATTCCAATTATGGCTTGCACCAACACAAGTTCGTGTAATTCCATTAAAAGAAGAGTTTTCTGATATTTGCAACGCTTTGGCAGATAAACTATCCTCTCATAACATACGCGTTGACATTGATGATAGAAATGAAAGCATTGGAAAGAGAATCCGTGATGCTGAAAGAGATTGGATTCGTTATACTCTAGTTATTGGTGAAAAAGAAGCAAATTCGGAAAATCTAAGTATTAGGGATAGACAAACAGGAAATGTTAGAGAATTGACATTTGATAATTTTATTAATGAAATTAAAGAGCAAACAAAAGACAAGCCATTTACTGGATTAAACCTTCCAAAATACCTCTCACAAAGACCGCAATTAATGGTGTAAAAATGAGTTTTCTTGATTTATACATGAATCGAAATCCGATGATTACTGCTTCATCCGATGATTCTGAGCCTGTAGCTACTGTTTTTGGAATCCCGTTTGACTCTACTCATTCTTACAAGCCTGGGTGTAGATTTGGACCCGATGTAATTCGTGACGCATTTAACAATATTGAGATATTTCATCCACAATTTGGAATTGATCTAGAATCTGTAAACATTGAAGATCTGGGAAATACTACTCATACAGTTGTTGCAAGTGAGATGATTGACATGGTTGGCAAAATTACAAAAGAACTAGTTGCAAAGAAAAGACAATTATTCATTTTAGGTGGTGAGCATTCTCTTACTTTTGGTACATACATGAGTTTTCCAAAAGAGACAGGCTATGTTGTCTTTGATGCTCATTATGATTTACGTGATGAATTTGCAAACACTAAACTTAGTCACGCTGCATATCTTAGAAGAATTGTGGAGCAGAGAGGTGCTGATAACATACTACATGTTGGAGCACGTGCATTTGTAAAAGAAGAACTTGAATTTCTAAAAGAACATAACATCAAAACAATTACTGATAAACAAGTCCGAGAAGGCAATGGCCCTAAGATGCTAAAAGATTTTGCGTCTTCTTTTGATTCCATGTATGCTAGTTTTGATCTTGATGTATTGGATCCTGCATACGCTCCAGGGGTAGGAAATCCAGAAGCTGCAGGAATGACTTCTCGTGAGCTTTTTGATTTGATTTATTCACTTGAAAACAAAAACGTAGCTGGAGTGGATATTGTAGAATTAAATCCTCAATACGATAATGGTGCAACTGCATCAATTGCTGCAAAAATAATGTCTACACTAATTGCCATGAACTTATCTAGACTAAATTATCGTTAAGTTATTTTTTTGATGTGATATTTTTGGAATTAAAATTCAACAAAATTAAAATCATTATGATGAACATCCAACTGGGAAATACTCATGTTAAATAATTTTAGAGGTACACTTCAACCTGCACTTGAAAAGATTGGAAAAGTATTGCATCGACTGGGTTATCTCCCAATTTTTGGACATCTGTAGGCCTTGTGTTTGCATTAGCATCCGCAGTAGTTTACGGATTGGGCATTGAATTTGGATTAATCGTTGGTGGAATTTTGCTATTGGTATCAGGATTTTTTGATATGGTTGATGGGCAAGTTGCACGTGCAACTGGAAAAACTTCCAAGAAAGGTTCCTATCTTGATTCCATGTTTGATAAAATTGCTGAAGTTGCAATTTTTCTAGGATTGCTAATTGGTGGATATGCTGAACCATATCTTGTGATGCTTGCAATAACTTTGTCGTTATTGGTAAGCTATGCTAGAGCAAAATCTGATGCGCTAGATATTAATCTTCAAGGGATTGGCATTGGTGAGAGAGCAGAACGACTTCTGGTTATTGCAATAATTGGAATGATTGGATACATGGAACCTGCAGTGCTAATTGTTGTAATAATTGCAGGAATCACCCTTATTCAAAGAATGATTACCACTGCAAAAAATATCAAAGAAAAAACAGAGTGAGTCTATCAAATAACTCCATATTGTATGTTGACTAACGTTTTTGTATATTGAATGAATTTACTAAATTGCCCAACAATGAAGAATACTAGAGCATTGATTGTAGTACAAAATGATTCACTGTTTCACGATCTGAGAAGGGCATCTAAATCTTACAATGAATTTAATTAATATTGAATTAATAATTTTAATAATATTTTATAATGAAATTCTAACGAAGTTTTCCGCGCTGTCTTCTACTGTCTTCGGATCTAATTTTTAAAATCTTAAAGTGAATTGCACATGAGATACAATACCATTTTAGAACTGTTGGTGATGCAATGTATGCTCCTTGGGCTCTAAGTTCTTTAGCCAAAGTATGTTCTACTAGGTTAATTCTACCCGTAACTTTTTTTGCCTTATCTTTAGGTACTGTACAGCCACAGTTTGTACACTGCACTGTTCCAGAAGATCCTTTTCCTCCTTTTGTACGTCCTCTGCTTGCACGTTTAAGTGGCATGAAAATCATCCAATTCTCCTCCTTATATTCTTGTGTGCCTTGATTATCTCCAACCTAACATGTAAAGGATTTCTGACACACTCTACATAATATATCACTATGATGAAATAATTTGATAATGCATAAAATATTCCTAAAAAGGGATGTGCCGTATAATTTTATCAATAAATTTATTCATTTAGTGTCAATAGTCTCTGTTATGGTTTTACCTATTCTGAATATTACTAAAGTGAAGGTCCATGACATCACATAGGGGCCTTAGTGCAATAGTTGGGACTGTATTTCTTGTTGCTATAGTAATCGGTGCATTATCTTATGTTACATATAGCATGAATATTTTAGGTAATTTTTCTGAATCATTAATTGTCGAAGAAAAAAGACAAGCCGACAAACAAAGTGAAAAATTTGACATAACTTCAGTAGAAATCACTCCTACAAACAAACTTGATGGAGTAATTACTAATTCCGGTCAAATCCCAGTGAAAATTAAAACATTGTGGATTGAAGAGACTGGAGTCCCTGACACTGTACAAAAATTTGATATTGATCAAAATTATTGCACCTGGGAAAAAATTGAACCTGATAAACGCTACTGACTTTGATATGGATTCTACCAAAGCATATACAATGAAAATGATCTCCGATAGAGGTACCGCGCAGACATTTCATGTAAATTCAGTTGGCTCTAGTAGTTTGTATCTATCCACCAGAACTGTTCCTCCAACAATATCTAATTCATTTGATGTAACCATTCTGATGACTGTCATAAATAATGCTACTAGTACTGCACCTATTTTGAACTTGACTCCTACTGAATTTTCCTACTGTTGATGATACTGCATGTGCTCCTGACTGCTCTGCAACATATGTCTCTGGCCCCTCTCCTGCGACTTATCCGCGTCTCGCTCCAGGCGACTCTGCAATATTTTCATGGGTGTATACAATTGATGGCGTAAACGCCAATCAGATTCAATTCACCACGTCTCTTTTAAACGGGGTTGTTTCAAATAATTCCACTGCTACAGTTGAAGTACGTGATATTTTATCTGCTCTAGAATCTGGAACCGCCATCACTTCACTTGGATTGCAATCAAACGGTATTGATAGTAGTATCTTGATGCTTCACGAAGAAACTGACAGAACTCCATCTGGTGAATATCAAATGTTTTCTGCTAGTACTGAAGGTGGTATTGATGGTCAAAGAATTACACTTGATACTACTCCGCTAATTTTTGCTCAAAATAGTTCTAATACGATAACTATCCCTGCAGGTAACTGGGTATCTTCACTTCGTTTACAAAGCGCAGCATTACCTGCTAGTTTTTCTAGTACTGGTGAGGACATGATATTTCATTTCAACACAAACACTGCAATACAAGATAACTCTGAAGGAACAGCAAGTGCAGACCTTGAAGGATGTGATCCAGTTCTACTATCTCCAATACCTATTTCTGCAAGTAGCGATGATGCAGAACAAACCAATCCTTCTGGTACTACTAGTACAAGTAGTAGCGATTTAGAAATGCCGTATGATAGCTCTACAAATCAATACGTTGGAATGAGATTTACTAATGTACAAGTTCCTCGAAATGCTATCATATTACAATCATACATTACATTTACCGCTGATAGTACTGATTCATCATCAATTACTATAAGATTTACTGGTGAGGCAACAGATGATTCAACCACTTTTACCGATACATCAAACAATCTATCTACTGGTCCTAGACCTCGTACCACTGCAAGCGCAAATTGGACTCCGACAAGTTGGAGTAATAATCAAGTGTACTCTACTCCTAATACTCTTCTTAATCCAATTATACAAGAAATTGTAAACCGAGGAGGATGGAATTCTGGCAATGATTTAAATATTTTTGTTGACCGAATTTCTGCTTCTTCTAGTCAAAAGAGAAACGCCGATTCCTATGATCAAGGTTCTGGGTACCCTACATTGACAATAGAGTATGCTTTGTCCGCTGGTGGTGGTGCTCCAACTTATTTGCCTACTGGCGGGCCCCATGGTTCTGGTGCATATGATTTTACTAGTGCCAATACTTGTTTTAGAAGTAGCAATAATGTAAGTTCTGGTGATGGCAATAATCTTGGCTCGGCTCCACATTCTACTACAATGTGGTTTAAGACTAATGCTATTGTAGGATCTACTGATCAGTATCTTGCTTCTTGGGATGATAACGGAGTATCTGGTGATTATGCTAGGATATACTTGGCAGGAAATACTGGACAAGTTGTTTTCCAATTCAATACAGGTGGTTCTGATACATCAACATGTACCAGTACAGGTAGATTTGATGATCAACAGTGGTATCATTTATCTGCTATAGAACTGGAACCAATTCTAACTGTAGTTTAATACTTACTAATCTTGCAGGCAGTACAGTTGAAACAATTAACACCCCTTATAGTTTTGGAACAAGTTCGATTGATGTTAGTGGTAAATGGTATATGGGATCTAACTCTGATGAAAACGGTAATTTTTTTAATGGAGTTATTGATGATTTTTTTCATTGGAACAGTCATCTCCTAACGACTCAACAAAGAAACGATATAGCTCGTGTACACTATAATCCTCTACCTTCATCTCAATCTCATTTGCTAAATATTTCAGCTCATAAGGCAGATCCTACTTCAGGAACTAACCTGTCTGATATTTTTTCTGTTGTGGATACATCTGTGCCATTTTATGATCCACTAGGCAATAATTTTAATCATGATGCTACATATGGTACTTTCAATTACACTGCTGCACTTGGTGAGGTTACAATATCTTCAACTGAAAGATTAAATTATACAATTAGCTATTCTCCTGCAACTAGTACGTGGGTACCGTTACCATTAAACCTGAAAATCGATGATGACACAATCACCCCGTATTCTAGTCTTTTACAAATTCCGCCACCTGACATTCCATTTCCATCCTATTGGATATATGATAAGAGTGATAGATTGGAAGTTTCAATATACAATGTAGGTCCACAAGGTAGTTGGTTTGTTTATCAGGGTACAAGGGCTGTTTTTTACAATCCCATTTGGTGCAACTTCCTATGCTGGAGTT
>JAAUVF010000040.1 GCA_012030815.1 Nanobdellota archaeon
AATTTTCATTGAATAATTAGAATTTGAATGAAACAATAAATAGATATAAAACATTGAAACGGATCTTGTCTTACTAATCTAAGCCCAAGATATTTTTTTACAGCAATTTTAGTTGTTTTATCTTTTGAAATTGATTTAATTATTTTTTCAATATTATCACTATTTCTAAAAAAATCATATTTACTATTACGATAAGATGTAATTTTTCCTAAATCGCTAATTTTTAAAATATCTTGACCATTTACACCATACCAAAACTTATTTTGTTTTTTCCAAAGAAAAACCTGTCCACTATTTATCGTATTTTCTAAGTTGATGGCATTATACTCTATCATCTCAGATAGATATTATTTCATTTACATCTGGAGCATGTGCATCAAAACCAAATTTCTCATGAATTTCCTGAGCAAATTTTTGCATGATTCAGAATCACCATGAACTGTTAGAACTTTAGGATTGCCTTTGATTTTTTCAATTATCTCAAAAAGTTCATTTCTGTCTGCATGACCTGAAAATTCAAATTGTTTTACTTCTGCTGCAACTCTTAGATCTTTTCCTCTAGTGGATACCTTTCCTGTGTCTAGTAGTTTTTTCCCAGGAGTTCCTTCTCCTTGATATGATACAAGTGCAATTCCGTTATTGCTGTTAAATGAAAGTTCTTGCAAATAATACGTTGCATTACCTCCTACTAACATTCCAGCAGGAGAAATTACTACACAAGGTTCTTCTAATGCATGCTTTCTTTTTTCATGATCTCTTATTGCAACTGACTCATTGATTGCATCTGCAAACACTTTTGGATCTCTTAGATAATCTGGATGATTAAACATTATTTCATTTACTTTAAGTGCCATACCGTCCATTATTATTTTATGTTTAAAATTTGAACTTCTCAAAATACATGCCATTTCTTGAGATCGTTCAACTGAAAATGATGGAATAAACAATACCCCTTTTCTATCCATTACTTCATTTGCAAATTCGATTAATTCTTTCTCAGATTCTTTTCTTGGTTTTTGTTCTGTTTGAGAATATGTACTTTCCATAATTAAAAGATCAATATCTCCTATATCCAAGTCTGCCTCGCGAAGCATTCTTGAACCATGTGTTTTGATATCACCTGTATAGAAAAGTCGTTTCTTCTGAGATTCTACTAATACTGAACCCCCTCCTACTACATGACCAGTTTCTCTTAATTCAAACGTTGCATTACCCTTAGTAATTTTTTCTCTAAATCCTATCTCTTTTGCATTTCGCATCATGTTGTTTAATTCCGGTAATCCAAATGGCTGAGCATCTTTAGTAATTTTTAGCATATCTTCAATGAGTAATCTCGTTAAATCAAAAGTTGGTGGAGTTGCATAAACATCAGTATTACCACTTACAAATAGAGATGGTACATTTCCTGAATGATCAAGATGAGCATGAGTGATAATAATTGCATCCAGATCTTTTGGCTTAACATGAAGCGGATATTCTGGCGGTGATCCCCGTTTTCCAAATAATACTCCATAATCTAATAGTAAATTTGTCCCATTACAGTTTACCAAAAAACCAGAACGACCTACTTCATTGGCAGCCCCTAAAACTTTAATCTCCAAGAAATAAATTGCGTTTTTCTCTATGTTAAAACCTTCTTAGCAAAGTTCCGATCATTATGCGTATTATGGAATCTACAAAAGCTTTAATTAGTGTAAGCTAAGATTCGATCCTTATGGGAAGAAGCTTCCAAGAATGGTTAAAACTACAAGATCAAGCTGTAGTCGCTAAAACACGTGCAGGCGATGAAGCAAACAAACCACTTCTTAACCAAATTAACTGGCTCTGGGTTAACAATCTGATGAAACAGAAAGCAGACCTAAATCCATCTTCAGCTGAATTACTTGACTGGGTAACCTCCGGTCAAATTGATGCAATGAGAAAATAAACGTGT
Organism: Nanobdellota archaeon; assembly: GCA_012030815.1. Next base: position 1,934 of record JAAUVF010000040.1, read on the forward strand.
AACACACGTTATCTTTTTGTTTTTTATTATATTGTTAGTCTTCCTTCATGCATAAACTTTCATTTTGACAAATTTTAACTCCGATCAATTTCATAACAGGGTTATGAATTTTGATTATGGTTTAAATAGGAACCAAGCAAACATTATGTTGTAATGCCAATAGCAATACTTCCAGACATTGATGAACAAAGATGTATCGGATGTGCACTATGTGTAGAAATCTGTACAACTCTTGGTCCTGATGTCCTTAGAGTAAAACCTGTTGAAGGCTGGAAGAGAGGTAAAGCATTTGTATTTTATCCAGAAAGATGTATTTCTGATGGTGCATGCATCGGTGTATGCCCAACAAATCAATCTTTTGGATGAGACCAATGAATTACACAGCTGGACAACCAGTACCTCTTCACAAAAACGGTATCTTCATCAAAGGTTGGGCAGAAGACGCTGCACTATAAGCAGAATCTTTTAGCACACACTTTTTTCTTATTTTTATTTAAACAATAGACTTTCTTTTTATCGCTTTAGGGAGCGTTCTGATATAATGCTTCAAAAATTCATCCGTTTTATCAAAATAAATTTCTGAAAATTGATTGTTTTTAAAAAATAATTCCCACGTATTTTCAAAAGTTGGAAATTCTTTTGGATCAAAATTTAATCTTGAAACTTCATGATGTGCAGCAGGAAATATATCTGAAATTTCTAACGGAATTAATCCTAAATGTGGGCTATATTGGCAAACTTGAATATTTTCAATCTCTTTGAATTTTTGTTTTAGTGAGAGATACTCAAGTGACAAATATGCTGGTTTTGTATTAGATTCTTTGGTTATGATTAAAGTTTTTTTCTTTGATTTGAATTTTCTAACTGTTTTGTGATATGACTGAACTTCTGGACGATATTGATCTTCCTTTCCATAAAGGAAAATTGCTTTTTCTTTGAATTTTGGAGTTGATATTTCAAAATAACTGGAATTTTCAGTAAACACGTCTATCATTTCAAATAATTTTGGATGTGCTCTTGCTTTTTTAAGACATATTCCCATAATCTACCCTCATGAATTGCTTGTTTCACTTTATCTACCTCAGTTTTTATTGAATGTAAATTATGCAGAGCAATCTCATTAATTTTCTCCTGGCCTTCTAATTGACGTAACTCATCAGGTGTATACTTTGAACATACTTCACAGTTACAAGGAAATACTGAAATCTCTGAAAGATTTCGTGTACCATCATCTGTAATGTATCTTTCTTGTTTAGCATATAACATGTAAGAGGCAGAATCAAAAGTATCACAACCAAGTGCAACTGCAAACGGTATGGTTAGTGGATGTCCTGCACCAAAAAGATGTAGTGGAATAGAATAAGGCATCTGTTTTTTTGCAGATATGATCATCTGCGCTAATAGTTTGTATTCATACGACTCCATAAATTCTACCGGGCTACCCAAAGCTAGCATCTTAAAACCCATATCGACTAAACCTTTTGTTGATTTTGCTACAAGATCAAAATGCTCTCCACCTTGAATTGGTCCAATCCAGATCTGACCATTACTTTCACTGTCTTCAAGTGTCTTCTTTGATACTTTTAGAGTATGATTAACATATGATTCAGCTTTTTTCCATGCAAGTCCATAACCTGTTGGCTTGTCTAATGGGATTGCAAAATCTGTAAGTATTTTCTTTTCAAACTCTGCCATCTCCGGTGGTAACACTTTGACATCACCATATTCTAGAACTTGATATCCTCCAGAGTCTGTCATTATAGCTCCATCAAAATCTATTATTTTATGAATTCCTTTTTTTTCAGCTTCGTCACCGTAGTTGTTTCTAGTGATGTATGCATTTGTAATTACTAAATCAAATCCTATGTCTTTGATCTTCCTAGATGGAATAGTTTGTTTTACGGGATGAATTACTGGCACATAAGCAGGTGTTTCTATTTTCCATGATTTGTTTGAATCACCCCAATTCTTCCGCCCAAGTCACTTTTTAAAATCTCAAACAAGTTATTGCTTCTCAATAATAGCGTTATTTAATCAATAAGAAAAAAATTTTTTCAAATCATCATTTTTTGTTACTAAATCAAGCCAATCTATTTCCTCACTTGAATCTTTACCATTGATTATGCTCATTACTTTATCGGATACTTCTAAAACACTTTTTTCTGTAACATCAACTTGGAATACCTTTACTCCAAATTGATTAATTGCATCATGAGCTATAATTCCTAGAATTTCACTACCTGTATTTTCTCTGATTTTTCTTCAGAGTACTCTCTTTTTTTATAAACTGAAATCAAATCATAAGGATTTCTTCGCAAAACGATCATTTTCTTTATTTGTTCTTTTGATAAAACATATGGTGCTAAATGTCCGACAATTAAGCAGGGCTTTAAAATCTGATTTTTAATTATTTTCTTTAACTTTGATACATCTACCTCGGTTACATCTTCATTTTTTTCAAACAATTCTGAATCTTTAGCGATATTGTTTATGTCAATTATTGGTAATCCTAAATGTTTTGAAACTTCATTGACTATCGTGTGTTTTCCTACACCTGGATTTCCAGTAATTACTATTGACATATTATAAAACCAACATGAACTGAATTAAACAATTTCTGCAATACTAATAAGTACAATAGCATTTTTGTGTGTATTGCAAATTGGTTTACTTGGTAAAGCAAACGTTGGAAAATCTACATTTTTTCAGCTGCTACTGAAACCCTGTTCCTATAGGAAACTTCCCATTTACAACAATTCAACCAAATCTTGGTGTAGCATATGTAAAATCTAATTGCGCTTGTCAACATTTTGAAATAAAACATCAAAATCCACTTTGTGTAAATGGAACTCGCTTTATTCCAGTTAAATTAATTGATGTTGCTGGATTAGTACCTGGGGCACATGAAGGAAAAGGTTTGGGGAATCAATTTCTTGATGATGCAAGACAAGCTGAGGTCTTGATACATGTAGTTGACATAGCCGGTACAACTGATATTCAGGGTCAACCTATTCCTGTAGGTACACATGATCCACTTGAAGATGTTGATTTTGTTGAAAATGAATTTGATGAATGGTTTACAGATATACTTCGTAGAGAATGGGATAAACTCACTAGAGAGATAGAACAAAAAAGAGCAAAACTTGTTGATGGAATTGCAAAAAGATTTACCGGTTTAGGAATCAAAGACTATCAAGTACAAGATGTATTGAATAAACTAGACTTAATTTCAAAAAATCTAAAAGAATGGAATGATTCTGACATTCATGTCTTTGTTAAAGAATTGAGAAAAAATACTAAACCCATTATTATTGCTGCAAATAAAGCAGATCTTTGCAAAGATCTTGATATTATTAAAAAAATTCCTGATACTATTGTAGTTCCATGTAGTGCTGAAACTGAATTATTATTACGAAAAGCATCCAAATCTGGAATGATACATTATGAATCAGGTGATGAAAAATTTTCTATATCTGAAAATAAAGAAATATTGCCACAGCAACAAAAAGCTCTAGATCTAGTGAATACTGTTTTTTCAAAAATTCAAACAACTGGAATTCAGAAGATTTTAAATCTTGCAGTGTTTGATTTGTTAAAATTAATTATTGTTTTTCCTGTAGAAGATGAGACAAAATTAACAAACAAAAATGGTGATGTTTTACCTGATGCAAAATTATTACCACAAGATTCAACTGCAAAAGACTTGGCAGGTTTAATTCATGCAGATATTGCTAAGGGATTTTTACATGCCATTGATTGTAAAACAAAACAAAGGATTGGTGGTGACCATAAACTAAAAAATGGCGATGTGATCAAAATAGTTTCGACATTAAGTAGGGGATAACATGCTTGGTCTAGGTGTTGAAAGCACAGCTCATACTTTTTCTTGTGCAATCTTAGAAAAAAAAGGAAAACAAGGAAAAATTTTATCTGATATAAGAAAAATCTATCGCCCTCCTGATGGGGAAGGAATTCATCCTAGAGAGGCATCTAGACATCATGTTGAAAACAGCTCCACTGTGTTATCTGAATGCCTTAAAGAATCTGGTGTCACAATCAAAGATCTTGATATCATCTCATATGCTGCAGGTCCTGGTCTAGGTCCTTGTTTGAGGGTTGGTGCAGTAGTGGCACGTTCTCTTGCATCTTATTACAATATTCCTATTTACCCTGTTAATCATGCAATAGGACATATTGAATTAGGAAAATTACTCACTGGTGCAAAAAATCCACTGGTTCTTTTAGTTTCTGGTGGACATACCATGTTACTTGCATTTCTAAATAAACAATGGAGGGTATTTGGAGAAACATTAGATATTACATTGGGTCAACTATTAGATCAATTTGGAAGATCAATTGGATTTGCATCTCCATGTGGAAAAAATATTGAGGATTTAGCTTCCTCAACTTCTAATTATGTAATACTTCCATATTCTGTAAAAGGAAATGATGTGTCATTTTCTGGCTTGTTATCTGCAACAAAATCAATTGTCCGAAAAAGTAAGGCTGATGCATGTTTTTCATTACAAGAGACTGCGTTTGCAATGATTAGTGAAGCTGTAGAGCGAGCTTTGTCATTTACTAGAAAAAAGAATTATTGATAGTCGGAGGCGTTGCTGCAAATAAAAGATTATCCGAAATGTTACACGATGTTTGTAAAAGACATACTTGTAAATTTTTTATTGCTCCTCAAAAGTATGCTGGTGATTGTGGTAGTCAAATATGTTGGACAGGACTATTGGAATCTCAAGTAAAAATGGTGTTTCTCTTGAAGAAACTTTTGTTACTCAATCATGGAGATTAGATTCAGTTAAAGTAGATTATTGATTTTTATGCTCTTTTATTGCATTTTCAATATTTTTTAGCCAGTCTTTAGTATTAAAAACTCCAAATTTGTATGTCTGTTCACCGTCTTTTGTTTTGGCAGTAAAGCATACTTTTTTTATCAGGCGGCCCTCTTTCCAAACTTTTTCTACGTTGTCCAGTGATACGTCAATCACTGTATCTCCAAAACGTTTTGAAAAGTCCATCATCCTTGATTTAGTTTTATCAAACGCTAATCTTCTATTTGTTAAAGTTAGAATACCTGCACCGAATTTATCTTCATTACAATCCTCTTGTTTTAGTCTCTTTTCACCGTCTTCCATGATTAGTTTTTACCATTATTTCTTAGGTTATAATTTTACTGAATTTGATAACTAGAATTTATGTCTGCTAACTATTTCTAGTATCTTCTACCACTCTGGAGCCTCTAGTCTCAAAAACAACTTTATTTCACTGTATATTAACATGCAAAATCAATTACAGTACTGAAAATTTGAATTAATGAAATTAACCTAAAATAAACTCTAAATTATAACATTTCAATT
>JAAUVF010000041.1 GCA_012030815.1 Nanobdellota archaeon
TTGATGTTTGAATTATTAATTTAGAATAAGGATCTTTTAGAGATTTATACAAGACACCTTTATCCCCTAATTGATTGAGACCAATGAGTACCTTGTAAAAATGATATTGCTTCAAATTTAATTACATGATAAGAAAAAACCATATTAGATATCTACATTTTCCGTTCTAATAATTATTTGAAAAATTTATCTATTTGTTCTCTATATTTGAAAGTTAATTTTCCAAATTCTGCAAAATCTTCTGCTGATGGATATTTCATTCTCATTGCATATTGATTTACAAAAACAGATAATGCACTACCTATAATTAGATTGTAAACTCCATCTGCTAAATTTTGTGAATAAGGAAATGCTATTTTGATAAAAGGGAGATATGTTTCAGTCTGAGATATCATTAATCTGACATTTTTTTCGACGTATTCTTGGACATCTTCTGGAATTGCCATACTGTTACTTGTAATGATTTCTTATAATGTTTTATTAACACTATCTAAATTAGGCATATTTTGTATTGTTTTTAGACTTGTAATGTTCATTTATCCGATATTTTTTTTACTTTTTGTATATTGTCTTTAAAATTATGACTGATAATTAAATAGACACATAAATAAGCTCACTTCAAATTTTTTTTTATGAAAAAAAATTGAAGCAATAATCAAACGTTCAACATATCCTATGATAATAAGTGAATTAAGTAGTATGGGTTATTCGATTATTGACAGACGGAATCTAGAAGATAGTAAAATTTTTGATAAACAATCAGGTGCAAAAATAGGTTCCACAAACGTTAAAGCAATTCCACTTTCCAAAATAGAACTAGTTGTATTAGAAAAAGATGCTAGACAAGTAATTAACTTAATTTCTAAAAAATCTGGCTTCTCTGCAAATCAGGGAGGAAAAATTTTCATTTCAGAAATGGAAGAAGTTGTAGATATGAATACACTTAGTTCACAACATGATCTTGAATCTGATAAAATATTCTTCCCATCTAAACCAAAAATTAAGAGAAGTAGACTAGTTCCTCTTCAGAAATTTACTTTGATTAAACTTGAAAAAATATATGAAGATAACAAAGAAAAATTACAAACAGATTATCGAATTAAATCATTTAGTGGTTTTGTAAACTACTGTATTATGGGATACCTTCCTACTGCAGAAAAACAATTAAAGCATTCAACAATTGTTTATGAAAATAATTTTCGTGATTTTTAATTAAATTGTTTCTTCCCCTTCTTTACCCGTTCCAATATCTATAGCACGTAATATTTGTGAAACAAATATCTTACCAACAGTTCCTTTTGTCTTAATAATATTGATCACTTCTTCTTCCTTACTTTCTGGAATTATTACCACTATGACGTATTTTTCACTAAATTGAGGCTGAAATATTGCACTTCCTTTAGAAGCATGAATTTCTGCTGGTGGGTTTTTACCTCTTCCTCTAACTTTACCTACTGTCAAACCTCCGATCTCAATTTTTCTTAAAGCCTCACTTATGGCCATTACGTCATTATTTCCTAACATTGCTTCAATTCTTAGCATTTGATATCTCTGAAAGGTTTTTCACAAATAATAGTTTCAGATTTTGATTATCATGTGATAATCAAATGGTTAGCTAATTTCGTTATTATTATTTAGTTTTAGAACTTGAAAATAAGCATGCCAATAGATACAGGTGATACCGCATGGATGCTTGTAGCTGGAAGTTTAGTTCTTTTAATGATACCTGCACTTGGGCTTTTTGAATCTGGTTTATTGAGAAAGAAAAATGCAGTATCTGTCTTTATGCAAATATTTTTTGGATTAGCTTTACTTAGTGTAATGTGGTTTGTTTTTGGTTTTAGTTTATCATTTGGTCCAGATGAATCAGGTGGATTTATTGGAAATATGGATTGGGTATTTCTAAAAGGAGTACCATGGGATGATGCACTTGATTATGCACCAACAATTCCCGGAGTATTATTTGTTAAATTCCAATTAATGTTTGCTGCAATTACACCATTACTTCTAACTGGTACTATTGCAGAACGAATGAAATTTAGTTCATTTATCATATTCATTGCTTCTTGGTCTATTCTGATCTATTATCCTCTAGTTCATTGGGTATGGGGAGGTGGTTGGTTAGCGGATCTTGGTGTTGTTGATTTTGCAGGTGGAATAGTTATTCATACAAGTGTTGGAATGGGTGCACTAGCTGCAGCTATAGTACTTGGTCGAAGAAGATTCTTTGGTCCTGCAATTGAAATTCCGCATAGTATACCTTTAGCAGTAGTTGGTTCATCACTTTTATGGTTAGGTTGGTTTGGATTTAATGCTGGTAGTGCATTAGCTTCTGGATCTCTTGCAGGAAATACGGTGATTGTAACACACATGGCATCTTCAGTTTCTGCATTAATCTGGGTTGGTTTATCATGGATGAGAACAGGAAAGCCTTCAGTTGTAGCAGCAGTTAATGGTGCTATTGCAGGTCTTGCAGGAATTACACCGGCATCTGGATTTGTAAGCGTAGAGCATTCTTTTGTTATTGGTATTGCAATCGGCATTGCATCATACTCTGGAATTATAATCTTCAAAGAAAAACTAAAGATAGATGATGCACTAGATGTTAGTTCAGTACACGGTGTTGCAGGAATTATTGGTTCTCTTTCAATTGGATTATTTGCAAGTAAATTAGTTAATCCAGCTGGACCAAATGGTTTACTATTTGGTAATCCTGATCAATTAGGAATTCAAGCTATTGGAGTTGGCGTAGCAGCAGTTCTTGGTTTCTGTGGTACTTGGATTATTATGAAAGTTTTAGATTTCTTAATTGGAGTCAGAGTTTCACCAGAAGTTGAAGATGCAGGATTAGATATTAGTGAACATGCAGAGCGTGCTTATGCTGACGAAGAGGAATTCAAGCTAGATATGGATACATACGTAGACGATTTAGACGAAAAAAAGGAATTTTTCTTTAATAAGAAAAAATAATTTTTATTGATTAACCTATTAATTCGGAAATCTGATATAACTCACTATACAAATTATTTTACTGAAATCAACTCCATCAAATAAACAATCTAGCTCTGAAAAAAAAGAAACCACACGTAGTATTACTTATCGACTACCATCTAAAATTGTTGAAGAATTAGAAACTGAGGCTAGGAATAAAAAAATTTCCCAAAACGTCTTGGTAAAACAAATTCTCGAGCAATATGTCAACTGGGATAGATTTGGTGATAAAATTGGGATGATTCCAATTCCTAAAGGAATTCTAGATTCACTTGGTGCTGAAATGAATGGTGATGATATCAATGAAATAATTAAATCAGTTTTACCAATCATCAAAGATACTGTTCTTTTTATGAAAGGAAAATACGATTTAAAACGATGTATTGAAACATTAGAGGATTATATGCGTGCATCTGGAATGAAATCAGATCATCGAATTGAAGGAGAATTACATCATTTTATAATTCAACATGAGTTGGGTATCAATTGGTCCTTTTTTACTGAACAACTATTAAAAGAAATTTTTAATCAATTTATGCCAACTAAAAATATCAAATTTCAAACAACTAAAAATACAGTGATTGCAACAATTTCATTAGGTTCCGATTTTAACGAACATGATTATTGACACTATGTATTATATGAAAAACATTTTACAGAATTTTTTTAATTCATTGTAATAAATGGAGTTTTACTATTGACCGAACTAAATCTAAAAGTTTTTGGAAAATTACTACCAAAGAAATCATAGGAGCTATTCCTCCCGCAATTGACACAAAAAACTGTTAGAAAATGAATTTCAAAATTTGGTTAATCAACTTGAATCTCAAAATAAAAATGAATTAAAAAAACTATTAGAACAACAGCAATTAGCAAATAAACACATCAATAGTAGGCCTGGTGCTATGGCTTAGCGCAAGATAAAATCCGAATATTTACAGAATATAATCAAAAATATATCCAAACCATTACTGAAAAATTACAAAATACTTAACGTAAACTCTTTAAGACCTATTTAAGAAAATTCAATTATGAAGCCTTTTGTTTTGTGGATGACTGGTTTACCATGTTCAGGTAAGACTACAATTGTTAAAGAACTCCAAAAAGATATCCCAAATTTGGCTATGCTTGATGGAGATGAACTAAGAGAGTGGTTTTCACCTAAAGACTTTTCAAAGGCAGGTAGAGACGAGCATAACAAAAAAGTTGCTCATCTGGCAAAATTATTACTAAAACATGGAGTTCCATCTGCCGTATCTCTAGTTTCTCCATATAAAGAAAATAGAGATAATGCAAGAGAGATCATTAATTCAGGCGATCAATTTGCTGAATGTTATGTAAAATGTTCAGTTGAAAAATGTGAGCAAAGAGATGTTAAAGGAATGTATGCCAAGGCTAGAAAGGAGAGATTAAAGGATTTACAGGAATTGATGATCCATATGACGCTCCACAAAATCCAGATTTATTAATTGATACAGAACACGAACCATTAACTGACAGTGCAAACAAGATAAAGGATTTTCTTAAGAAAGAAATCTAATTTAATTTTTTAAACTCTTTAACTATTTTATCATGAATTAATCCATTAGTTACCAAAATTCCATTTTTATGATTCACTATTTTATTATTATATGTAATATCATCACCCAACATATCGGTCATTTTTCCACCCGCTTCTGAAATTAAACAATACGATGCAGCAGAATCCCACTCTTTCATTTTATCTGTTGTAGTTATGTATGCTTCAGCTTCTCCTGAACTGATCTTACCAACTTTTAATGAACTTCCAATACTAGTAAATTGTTTAATGCCTAATTTTTTGATAAAACATTTTTTTCTTTTTCTGAAAGATGATGTCTTGAACCAACTGCTTTACATTGTGAAAGTTCTGAAACTTTTGTAACTGATATCTCAGTCCATTTACCGTTAGAAAATTTAAACGCACCACCTCCTTTCTGTGCTGCAAAAATTGTTTTTTCTGTTGGCCAACCAATAACGCCTATAATTGGTTTTTTATTTTTAATTAATGCAATCATTACTGTGAACTCTCCAGTTTTATCAATAAAATCAGAAGTGCCGTCAAGTGGATCAACTATCCAGATAATTTCTTCTGATAATCGCTTATGATCATCTTTATCTTCCTCAGATAAAATTTTATGATTTGTTTTTGATAAGATAGCCTTAATGATCTCATTACTTTTCAAATCTGCTTCAGTAATAGGTGAGTCATCACTTTTTGTGAATGTTTCATATTTGCTTTGATATATCTCTAAAATTGAATTCCCAGCCTCATAAGCAGCTTTTATAGCTATATCTAATTCTGGCATTTTATTTAAAATTGGAATATTTTTCAATGATAATTACCCTAGGTCGTTAATTCTGGTTTTAATGTCCAAACAACTCCTAGGACAATAAATGGAATAGACATTATTCCAATAATTCCAAGTATGATATTAAATTGAGATTCTGATACTTGTGGATTATTGATTATCCAAGGTAATGGAAGTGTAATTACTACCCAAATTATTCCTAATAAAATAATTAATTTGGCTTTTTTCTTTTTGTCCGTCATTAGTTTCAGTACTTTTTGAACAGTATTAAAGCCATGTGGATTTTATTTGATTGATTCTCCACCGTCAACTGCAAGTATTGCACCTGTTGTCCAGGAAGCATCATCAGACGCAAAATATAAAATTGCTTTAGCTACTTCCTCAGGTTTACCAATTCTGCCTATGGGATGTTCATTATCCATAAACTCTCTATCTTTTTGAGTTTTTAAAAACGGTTTTGTCATATCTGTATCAACTACACCAGGGCAAATACAGTTAACTCGAATTTTGTCTTTTGCATATTCTAATGCCCAACATTTGGTAAGGATAATTATTCCGGCTTTTGTTGCAGAATATGCATCAGCATTAAATCCTTGATAGGCCTTCAATCCTGCATCAGATGAAATATTGATTATCGAACCAGCTGTTTTTTGTAGATGAGGTATCGCCTCTTTTGTAAATCTGAATTGCCCTGTAAGATTTACATCTAAAACATCTTTCCATTCAGATTCATCAATCTCATGTAATTGTTTTATTTTTGGAAATACTCCCGCATTATTTACCAAAATATCTAACTTGCCAAATTTCTCAATAGTCTGCTCTACAACTTTTTTTACATCATTTTGGTTTCTAATATCAGCTGCTATTCCTACTGTATTTGGAATTTCACTAACAGCTTTTTCTAATCTGTTTGAATCTTTTGCTGTTATGACTACCTTTGCCCCATTTTCGACAAACATTTTTTGCAGTTGCAAAACCAATACCTCTACTACCACCAGTTACAATTGCAATTTTACCAGACAGTTTCAATATTTTCTTCAATGAATTTCGTAATTTACAGCACTATAAACTAGCACTAAAAATTACTCATAAATTATTATCTCCAAAGTATTTATTAAAAAATAATTTCATTTCAAAAGTTTCCTTGTTAAACAATTTTTCAAATTACAATCAAATTTTATTTTTTAAAAACTTATTTTATGAAATAGATAAAAATCTTATAAAGATCTATAAATTATTACAATTTTTTGTATTAAATCTTAAATAGTTAAAGTAACTATATTGTTTGATGCCGAAGGATATAATTCCTATCGACTAAAACTGCGTTGCCCCGTAGAACAGAAAAGGCAATCAGGCGTCTTAACGACCTGACCACGAGAGGAAATCTCTCAGAGTTCTACAGTAAAGGGGTAAACGCCTTTACTTTTCAATAATATCAACAGATACAGCACCTAATTCATTCCCGTTTGGATTAATCTCAATAATTACTACTTGCTCCGTTGGAATTGAAATTTCTTTATTTCCATCATAATCCCAAGTATAGTATTCAGATATTCCTGTTTGATGTAAAGTTCCAATTAATTTGAAATTTTCAGAAAAATCATAGCTCTCTCCTTTTAATAAGATATTTAGAGATTGAGGACTATCACCATTTGGAACAAATTTTAAAATATAATCCCCTTCATTAATCGTAAATGTATTAGAGTAAACTCCATTTTTGTATAAGTTTGGATCTGCTAGAGTTACATGAAAAATAGTATCAATTTTAGTCTTATCAGATTGATTAAATGATAATCCTATTGTAATAACTATCAAGATTATTGGAATGATAATTATTTTTTATTCATTTAAACTCAATTATTAATTCCATTATAAAAATAAATTTTAAATTATAACTCTAATGCTTCCTTCAA
>JAAUVF010000042.1 GCA_012030815.1 Nanobdellota archaeon
AGTTGAGAATCATATCCGCGCCCCAACTTGCAGCACGAGATACAATATCCACAATTGCAGAAGTTGTAGAACCGGCAATGCTTCTAAGGTATATAAATGCCGCGGCGGTTGCGCCTATTGCAGTTGTCAGCAACCCAAACGGAGTCAGAAGAGCAAACAAACCAGCAGCAAGCCTAAGAGGGAGGGCAATAAATCTCCCTAGCAATGTGGCCAAGCCAGTGAAGCCAGTGATAAAAAATACCAAGAGAGAACAGTATGCTACCAAGAGCGATTGATATAGGCCCAAGCACGGCTAAAAACGCCACAAATGCAATTGTCAGCAACTTAGTCCTGTCATCCAAGGTCTCAACCATCTTTGCAAGCGCACGCAATATCGGCACAAGGTAAGATGTGACTTGCGTAATAACAGGGAGGAATGCCTTTGCAAATGAGTACCCAACCGCTGTTGCGCTGTTGCGCAGGATTCCAAGTTGATTCTGAACAGAATCCATTGCAGCCGCGAACTCCAAAGCGAGAGATGTTCCACTGTCAAACGCTATATTTGCAGTAGCAATATTCTCTGCAAGCTTTTCGCTTCCTGCCCCAAGAATGGCAAATGCCTTAGAGCCAACACCGCCAAATATTGCAGCATTGACCTTCAATCTCTCTATAGGATTTTCAATCGCCGCTATGCCATTAACGAGGGTATATAAAGCCTCCGCAGGATCGCTGACAATGCCGCTCGCAATAGCATCTATGTCTTCGCCAGTAGCTTTTGTTATGGCCTTAATTTCTCTTGCAAGGGAAACTACACCGGATGCAAGCTGAGTGCCAGCACGCTCCGGCGATGCAGAAGCGGCGGCTGTAGTAGCGGCTATTGCCAAAACATCCGCAATGGGAATCTCTAAAGTTCTAGCTGCTGGAGCAAAGCGCATTGTCGCTGCAACAATCTCACTCTCCGCGACCGCATTTGCCTTACCGAGCTCATTAATAGCAGAGCCTATCTTATTGAGAATACCAACGTAGTCTGCCTCCAACTCCTTAAGTTGCTCTCCGGAGCCGTAGAAGATATTCACAAGGCGACCCATTGCTGTAGCAGCATCATCTACGGCCAAGTCGGTAGACACAACAAGCTGATCGATCACCTCTGTAAATTCTATAAGATGACTTGTTGCGACACCCATCCTTGCTCCCTGAGAAGCAATCTCCGCAAGACCAGCGGCAGATGTAGGCGTATGAAGCGACAACTCCATCAAGGAGTCGCCCATCTGCTCAACAGTCATCCTGGAGCCATCCAAAGACTCCATCACCAAGTCTGCGTTCTTTCTAACTTCGATCAGGGCATGTTGAAAGTCTAATGCATCTGTAATCCAAGACCTAAATGCAAGACCGATGGGCAAAGACAAATAGACAGATGTAAGCGTCCCAAAGTTTTGGAACGCCTGGCCAATCTGTCTGATGGATGCGCCGAATATGTTGATAGACCTATTGAGGTTATTTACTGTCCCGACAAGGCCGCGCATATTATTGCCAGCAGATCGTATATTTCCATCGTACTGGCTCAACTCTCTGCGTGCGTCAGCGGCAGCACGCCTCTGAGCAACAAACTGAGAGACACTAGAAGATACAGACTTCGTTAAGGACGCAACTCCTGACACAGCGCCAGTAGCAGCCCTCCCAAGAAGATTAAACATCGTAGAGGTTGTACGCACAACGACATTAAGGGATGCCTGTGCGGTCTTGACGGCTACAAAAGATGCGGTTGCAACAACGGCAAACTTCTTCGCCGTCGCAGTTAGCTTCTCCCACGAGCTTTTTACATTGGCGGCTTTACGAACAAGCTCATCTTGCTCTTTTGTGGCAACAGCGGCAGCAATTTTCGATCTTGTTGCGGCAGAGGAGCGCGCAACGGCCAACTGCTGTTCCGCCTTAATCATCGCGGCAGCAATGGCCTTGTTTTGTTGATATACTATATTAGTCTCTTTTAGAGAGTCTCTTACAGTCTTATACTGGCGAGAAACTTCCCTAAGACTTTTGCCTCTTGCTACTAAAGAGATATCTTTTGCTGAGGACCAGTCAGCGAGCCAGACTTTTGGAGGGCATTGAGCACCTTCAACTCGGTGCTCACTCCCTTTAGCGCGGACTGGGCTTTCTCGAACTCTGCGGTAAGCCCCCCGCGCGCCCTAGACCTATCGGAAGCCCTTTGATTCTCGTCCGATATTCCCCTAAGAGACTTTTCTATTCTCTGAGCTACGGCCTGAACGTTCTTATCTCGGGCCTCAAACTCGAGAAGAATCTTAGATGGAGGCATGTGCTACTCTATTCTTCTATAGGAGGACTTTATCTCTCCTCCATCTTCCTCATCTCTATCTCTACCGCCAAGGTAGTGTCTCTCAATTTCGTCCAACGATCTTTGTATACTTTTTATTGTTCCAGAAAGAGAATTGCCAGCCTCTTTGGTCATCGGCGTATGGCTAAGACTAGAGGTAGTTATGTCCCACCTCTTGCTATTTATATCCTCTATCTCTAATTCTTTATAGTGAAGCTCAATCCACTCGATTCCATACTGAAAGAGAATATCTCTTCCTATTCCTGTGGCTCGCTCGACTCTTCGGACTCTTCTGCTTCTCTCGTCACTAGGGAAGCAATCCGCGTAAAATTTTCAAAGATCGCGCCGATATTCGCCTTCTCGATAGTAATTGCAATGGCAGGCGCAACCCACTCAAAGTCAAAATTGTCCTCTGCAAATTTCTTATCGCACCCGATTACCAAAGCGGCGAGCGCGATAAGATCATCGGCAGAAAGAACAGAAAGAAGCGCAGGGAAGAAATCACCGGGATTCAAATCCTCTTTCTTGATTTTCTTCTTTGCGCGAAGCTGAACATCGCCGATAAACTGAGTAATTGCAGCGATATGTCTCGGAGTTGGCTTTCCGATCACATACTCCTTACCATCAACAAAAACAGAATCATTCTTATCACTAGCAGACTTAACAGCCATCTCCGTACCTTTCGCGTTGTGTTTACAAGGGCAACCGTATGCCCTAATCTATCGTACATTATACTACAATAATGCATCTTTGTCAAATGGCGAGACATGAAAGTTTAACAAAAACAAACGCATGTCGATTTGACAAAACCAAACGCAAATGGTATAATCGCATCACTAAGTTTATTAGTAGCAGTTGCGAGCGAATTGAATATAGCCTACACCATATTCATACATAAATACTTTGCCCAAGACACGTAAAATCGTGCTGGCAGGCCTGTAGGGGCCGAACTCAGATACGCTTACGATTAAACTAACAACGAGTAAGCGGCCCGTCCTGGGGATTCAATGCCACTTGATTGAATCCAGAGACGTGTGGGAGATTCTGGCGCAACACAGAAGAAGGCTTTAATACCAGACCTGAGAGCCTCCGACCATACGCTATCTTCCATATTGCAAAATGATATAAGTGTTTTTTTAAGGTCATTTTGCGGGGGGCAAGAATCCATTCCACGGCAGTACTTCTTTTCGGAGTATGTGGCAAGCGTAGCGCACACGTGAGCATAAAAACAAATGGTTAATCAGTGAGACTAATAATAAATATAACCATAAAATTTACAAATCTTAATGAGTTGGGCAATAATACTTAATGTATATATTAACAAATGAAACAAATAATATGTGAATCAAATAAACAATATGCAAAATGAAACAAATATTAAATGAGTATGCTGGCAAATAAACAATGAGTTGATATACAGGTAACAAATGAGTAGGCGTACAAATATACAATGTGCGGCGAAAATCTTACAAATGTTAATAAGCAAGCGAGTAAATTAAGTATTTGCCAAAGCAACAAAAGTATGTTACAATACAGAAATGAACAGAGAATATGAATAGTGTACGAAAAGTAGAGGAAAAATGGACGAGGAAATTCACAACCAGCTAATGAGGGCAGCGGCAATTGTAGAATCAATAGGCGCAAGATGTAAGATTGACGGCGTTGAATTGTACAGCGAGGAAGTGATTAGAGAATCAAACAATGAAATGGGGTATGGCCAAATCACAAATGTTCCATACTACATTAAGGTATTTGTGAGAGCCGCGCTAAACAGAGGATACAGCAGCTAGGACACTGATATGCATCCTAGCTGCTTGTACTGCTATGGGGTAATTCTCGTCAAAGCACCCGTTCCGGTGAACGAAACATTCAACTCCGTGTATGCGTCCACACCAGTAGTCTGATCCATCTCTACCCATGCAGTGCCATACCAGTACCGAGTAAGCGTAGCTCTGTCCTCGTATAGAACGATCTGCTTGGAAGCATCTCCAAGCGCAGCGTCCGTAAGAACATCGCTCGCGTTGTCATAATATCCGTTAAGAGAGCCACTCCAACTTTGGAAACCAGTGTCATTCTCAACCCAGTTGCCACTCCCTACGGCCTGAAAAACCCTAGCCTCTTGCAATTCTCGACTGGTCTGTAGACTCCACTGATTTCTCTGCGGAACCTCAGTGCCACCAAGGTAGCAAAGAGCATTTCGTCCGACTAGCTTAGCCATTTCGTACTCCTTTTGCGATTATAGCCTCCTGGAACATAATCATGCATCCAATTGGGCTCTTTCATACATAAGACATGCCTTTGATTTTTTCAAGAGCGGCAGCCGACATATTCTCCCTCAGTTCATCGTTGCCCAGATAAAGCAGTGCCTTTTCTCTGAGCTCTCTTGGTCCATCGTATGTGGCAATTGTGTCGCCAAATAGATTGTCTAGCTCCGGCCTATGGTCCGTCAAAACGAATCCGCCGCAAGCTACAGCCTCTATTACACGAGGATTGATAGAGTATGCTTCGCCGAGTGCAATATCTTTTGTCTCTTGTTCAAAATCCCATCCGTATGTTCTGTGAATATTAAGCAACACCTTTGATCTTCTATAGTACTCTGCAACAATGGTGTTGTCTACTATTCCATCGGAAAAAGTTGTTTTCTTTTTGATTATATCTATGGATTCTCTGTCTTCAATAACCGACGTATTTGCAAATATTGACAGGTCAAATCCGCTTGTGTCTAGCTCTCTTAGGAGATTGATTCTCTCTGGAAACAATGTTCCACAAAAGAAAACCTCTTTTTCGTATTCCTTGTTGCCGCCAGACAAACTCTTGTGCCAGTGTATGTCATTTGAGTAGCACGGCGGGGCGTAAAATACGAACTTGTCTCCGTTTGGATTTAGGCGATCTGCGTGATTTCTCTCGTTCGTAAACACCACATCGAAAAATGGAAGAAGCTGTTCTAGAGAATCATTGATATACGGAGCTTCTGTGATATATCCACAAACAATTGTATTTAATCCGATTGCATTGCAGAATTTATGAACCTCGTACAGTATTTTTTGTGGAAACTTGCTTCCATCTACGAATACGACAACATCGGGTCTCTTCTCCCATATATCAAGAAGGAGTTGGCGAGCGGACCATGCAATTCCATCGTACATCCCGCCTACTACGGTGCTGTGTTTTTCCTTGAGCCACTCATTTGCTGCTTCATAAAATACAAGATAGTTGTGAAATGGAAATCCAGAAACCTCTACTTCATCAACCCTGCCAAACGACATGAGAATATTTCTGTACACATCGAATGTCGAATACACTGACCCTGGCGCTACAATATGAACTCTCAATCTCTCTCCTCTTATTTCTTGGTGAACACAAGGCTATCTTTCTCTTTTGATGGCTTTCCAAAGTACACTTCCATGTACGGGAGAATGCGCGGCGCATTGCTTACGGAGACAGTGCTATTCGGAATAACCGCATAGTATATTCTACCTGCGGCAATGTCGGCAGGAGCATCAGGGTCTTTCTCTATTGAGCTATCTCCGATATAATTCACCCTTGCTCTTCCTTCTACCATGCTTGAAATAACATCATCAATGTTAACTCTTTTTGTGTCGCTTGCGGGATTAATCTGCTCTTCCGCATCGCTGATTGCTGCTTCTGCCGTCTCTTCTTGTTTTTGTTTTCATGATATATTGTCCACTACTACTATTGAAATGGGAACCCAGTAATAAGAGAACTTTCCTCTTTCCATCAATGCAATGGGTTCCACATTTGAGATATAGGAATGTAGAACTGTGTTTCCAAGTGTAGAATCTGGCGCTACGGATAGTATAAAATCATCTACCATATCGCGGGCCAATGCACTATAATGTTGAAGATCGGTACTAGATATTCTGAAAAAGAAATGGCAATCAACTGACCACCCCATTGTGATTGCGCCGAATTCGACATTTGCGTTGTCCGAAATTCCTCCTCCGAACACAAGGAGAGCAGCTTTTTGCTCTACGTGCGATCTTGTTTGGATGAAATCGAATATACCTTCGTCTTCAATCCTACAGGTGTCCTCATCAAAATCGAAGTTGTCAATTATAAATGATTGAACGGCACTCAGTGTTGAAGCCAGTGTCACTACGCCATACCTCTCGTTATCTCTACCCCTGTTTCTCTCGCTCTTATTTGAAGATTGCCGAATGCGACTTCTGCAAAATCATATGCTCGATCACCAGTTGGGGACAATCTTACAACATCAGATTTTCCAGTTGAGTTTCTACCCTTACGAGTCGCGGCAGACTTTTTTATTGCAAAAGCAACCCTTAGCTTTTGCTTATCGTCCATATCAGAGAACTCTTGTTTTGTCTTCATCCACTCAACAAGAGATTGCGCTGGAACATTTGCATTGAGCCCGTTCTTGATAGAGTATGCTCTAACTTCATGACTCTTTACTACGTATATTCCAGGGGCTACTCTTTCTTTGTAGAACGAACCCTTGAGCGTACCCGTCCTGTTGATAGGCTCTACTGCCCTTTGTAGCTCCAGTATTCCTTCATCGGCAAGCTGCGATGCGATTATATCCCTCATTGCTGGCGCTGCGAATATGTGAAATGCGCCTACATCTTTTGTTGCGGCAGAAAGACCAACGGCATTTACATATATATCTGGTCCGATACCGCTTGACCTCGGGGTCAATCTCAACCTTTCTGCAACTGGTCTGATTTGGGCGCGCGCAGACGAAAGAAACGATCTTGTCCTAGCCGCAAGTCCAGAAAAGAATGACATTATATCATCATAATCTTTTTTGAGGGAACGAAATTTTCGATGATGCCGGAGATTTTGCCATGAATGCCCCATCGTATAAGAGGCTCTTCTGTCTCAAACG
>JAAUVF010000043.1 GCA_012030815.1 Nanobdellota archaeon
GGACTTTGTCAAACTTCAAATCGATATTGCAAATGGAGAGCCTCTACCTTTCAAACAAAAAGATCTCAAAATGAATGGATATGCAATTGAATGTAGAATAAATGCTGAAGACACATTCTTGGACTTTGCCCCTTCTACAGGACCTGTACCTGATGTGACTATTCCATCAGGACCAAGTGTTAGATGTGACACTTACCTTTATCCTGGATGTACCGTATCACCATTTTATGATTCTTTGATGGCTAAACTTTGTACATGGGGTCAAACATTTGAGGAATCACGTACAAGAATGCTTAATGCATTAGATGACTTTTACATTCAAGGTGTTGAAACATCAATCCCACTTTACAAAACAATTCTAAATACCGATGAATATAAGAGTGGAAGTCTTAGTACTGATTTTCTAAAACGATATGATATTATTGAAAGATTAACAAAAGATCTTAAATCTGAAAAACTTGAGAAAAGTGAAGCTGCATTAGCTGCTGCCATCATACATTCTGAATATTTTAAGAGTAGAGTGCAAAATATCTCTGATAGTTCTAATTGGAAAATAAATTGGATTGATGATAAATGGATTATAAAATAAAAGATATTGAAAAAACGTTTGAAGGTGAAATTACTGAAAATCTTGGTAATAATGAATATATAATTAAAATTAATGATAACAATCACCAAATAAAAATTCTAAAAATGGATTCAAAAGGAATAGAATTTATCTTAAATCAAACATATCACCGAGCAAAATATCTTGAAAATTCTACCAATGAAATGAATCTGATAATTGATAATGTTCCAATTACAATTAACATGCATACAAAACTAGATCAGATAGTTTTCAAAAATTCTGGTGGTAGTAGTACTGCTGATGCTCAACTTACATTAAAAAGTCAAATTCCTGGTAAAGTCGTCTCTATTGCTGTTCAAGAAGGTGATTCTGTAAAAAAAGGAGATGTTGTATGTACATTAGAATCAATGAAGATGCAAGTTTCTGTTAAATCTCACAAAGATGGCTCTATCAAATCCATCAAAATTAAAGTTGGTGGGTCTGTGGCCAAAAATGATATCGTAGCAGAAATTGAATAAACCTTAGTTTTCTTGTTTATTTTAGGAATTTTTTAATTTCTTCATAATTTGGCTCTTTTAATGGATCTTCAGATACCCACTTGTATCCAATTTTTCCATCTTCCATTATTACGAATACTGAACGTTTTGCTGAATTGTAATCTTTAATGTGTAGTAAATGTGGCATTAAAACATCATAATCTCGAATTGTTTTGCTGTTATAGTCTGCTAATAATGGGAAATTGAAGTTATTTTTTTGTACAAATGCTTTGTTTGCAAACGGCCCATCGTTACTTATTGCAACTATTTGAGCTCCTAGATTTGAAATTTCACTCCAGGAATCTCTGAAACTACATAACTCTTTTTCACAAACTGGAGAACTTGCTGCAACAATAAATGACAGAACAATTTTTTTACCTTTAAATTCATCCGAACTCCTCATTTTCAGATCTATGTCTGGAAGTTCGAATTTAGGGGCAATATCTCCAACATTCAACGCCATGATCGCTTTAATTGGTTATCCTATTTAGAACTTTACACAAAAATCCATTTCCAAAATTTAAATTAAAAAAGATGCATACCTTTTTTATACAAAAAACTTGGGTTCAAAGCTAAATTGGTCGGGGAATTAGCGGACAATTATAGTACGATAGTATTGATGTTCGGGTTTGCCGTAGTGGCAATGGCACCTGCACTTTTAATTTCTAGAATGATTTCTCCTCGTAAAAGAAGTAACCCCGTTAAATTTTTGCCAATGGAATGTGGACAAGTTCCATCAGGTGAAGGACGAACTCATTTCATGATGCAGTATTATGCTTACATTTTGATGTTTGTTGTTTTTGATGTTATGGCAATTTTCTTATATGCATGGGGAAGTTCGCTTTTAGACCTACCAAAATCTGCAACTTTGCCAATTATTGGTTTCTTGGGAATTATGTTTGCAGCAATGGCATTTGCATTACATCAATCCGGGAGACGAGACATATGGTAGTTTTTTATACAAATCAAAATTACGATAATGGAGGATTAAATTGATAAAAGATCTAATTACACCACAAAATGCAAATGTTTTTGTTGGAAAACTTGGAGATATTTTAGAAAAAGCAATTGATAAACCATTAGGATATGCAATTAATTGGGGAAGAATTTGGTCTCTCTGGCCTGTTCACATTGAAACTGCATGTTGTAGTGTTGAATTTGGAGCTGCATCAAGTCCAAGGTATGATGTTGAAAGATTTGGTATCATTGAAGCATTTGGTTCACTTAGACAATGTGATCTAATTGTAGTTCAGGGAACTATTACAAGAAAAATGGCACCACGTTTACGATTAGTCTATGATCAAATGCCAGAACCAAAATATGTTATCGCAATGGGTGCTTGTGCAATTACTGGCGGTTTGTATTTTGATTCATACAATGTACTTCCAGGTATTGATGGTGTTCTACCTGTAGATGTTTATGTTCCAGGTTGTCCACCTAGACCTGAAACTCTTATTCAAGGATGTATGCTATTACAAGAAAAAATCAAGAGAATGAAGGCCAGGAAGTATGTATAATGAGTTCTGATTCTGATAATGAACAAATTGAATCCCAATCTGATGTAAGTTCTACATCTAAAGCAGATCCACAAGCAGCAAAAGAAATCGAATTACCAAAATTTGAAAAAGGTATTGCAGATAAAATAGTTGAAAAGTTTGGGTCTAAAATTAAAGTAGCATTTGTAAAACCAGACAGAGTTAGAATTGATGTTGGTAGAGACAATATCAAAGAAGTTAGCTGAATTTTAAGAGATGCTCTCAACTTTGATCATGCTGAATCTGTATCTGGAGTAGATTATCCTCAAGATAAAGAAATTGAAGTGGTTTATCATTTAGGTTCCTATACAGATTCTTCTCTTGCACGACAAATCCTTGTGTTAGCAACTAGGGCACAAAGAGAAGAAAACCCAATTCCCGGAAACGATTCAACAAAACTTCCTAGTCTTAGAGAAATATTTTACAGCGTAGAATTCCATGAACGAGAAATTTTTGAAATGTTTGGAGTCTACTTTCAAGGTCATCCAGATAATAGACGATTACTATTGCCAGAAGATTGGGCAGATTTACCACCTCTAAGAAAGGACTTTGCAATTAAAGGAAGATAGTTATGAATCCAGAATTACCGCCAGGACTTGCACTTCAAAAAGTAGACGAGAGAATCATGACTCTCAATGTTGGACCACAACATCCAGGTTCTGGCCACATGAGAATTATTGTGCAAATCGATGGTGACTTTATTGTTGCATGTGATCCTGATCCTGGTTACGTTCATCGCGGTGAAGAAAAAATGGCCGAATATAGAAACTATATCACCAATATCCCACATTTAGAACGACCAGTAATTCATGATTCTTGTAATGTATTGTATCCTTATGTTTTAGGAGTTGAAGAAATACTTGGTATTGAAGTACCAGAACGCGCAAAATATGTTCGTGTGATTGCATCTGAGCTTAACCGATGTATCTATACAATGTATTGGCTAGCAATTTATGGAATTTTCTTAGGACATTCTACAATGTTTATGTGGCCTGCAGGTGATCGTGAACTCTTAATTGATCTTATGGAAAAAATGACTGGTGCAAGAGTTACACATGCACATTTTGTACCTGGAGGAGTTCGAAATGATTTACCACCAAACTTTGAAGATGTTTGCTTACGTCAAGTTAATTATTTTGAAAAGCGTATCAAAGAATACGCTGCGGTTTTTTATGATAACCCAATTCTAATTGCTAGAACAAAAGATACTGGTATCTTGTCACGGCAAGATGCAATAAGACTTGGAACAACTGGTTCAGTACTTCGTGCAAGTGGTGTAGATTATGATCTTAGAAAGAAAGAGCCTTATGATGTCTATGAAGAATTGGATGTTCATACTAATGTAATGAAGGAAGGAGATTCTTATGCAAGATCCAAAGTGCATGGTTGATATGCTTGAAAGTTGTGCAATAATTCGACAAGCGCTACAAAAAATGCCTAAATCTGGTTCTGTTAGAGTTAAACTAAAACCAAATCCAAAAGGTAAAGGACTTGATTCTGTATACAAACGTGTAGAATCTGGTCGAGGTTCTTTGGGATGTTATATTGTATCTGATGCAAAACCAGAACCTTATCGTGTTAAGATGAGTGTTGGTTCATTTAGAAATTTGATTGCATTACCCTATCTTCTCAAAGGTGAAAAACTTGGTAACATGCCATCTGTATATTGGAGTCTTAATTATTGGCCTGTGGAGGCAGATCGTTAAATGTCTGTTATCGCACCAAATTTCAAATTCAGTGAATTTGTAAAATCTATTTTAGATAATGCATTTTGGATATTACTAATTTTCACATTAGTTGGTATTCCTGCAGTGCAGATTGTATTATTCTATATTGAAATGCCTGTAATTGATGGTGAATTACTTACACCATTTCTTGCATTAACATGGTTAGCCGATCCTTCAAGAACTCTTCCAATTCTTAAAGCCTTTATGAATACTGATCTCTTTAGAATTGCAGCATTTCCAGGATTTGGTTTTGCAGCATTAATTGCAGCTGGAACAATATTTGTAGAAAGAAAAATGCTAGCAAAACTCCAGTTACGTGTTGGTCCTTTCTATTGTGGAAAAGTTGAAGGAATTTTACAGTTAATGGGAGACGGACTAAAGCTAATATCTAAAGAAATTATCATCCCTGCAAAAGCAGATAAACCAATTTTCTGGGCAGCCCCTGTCATATTTGTCGCAACTGCAGCAGCTTTCGTTGCATTAATTCCTGTTGCACCTGGTTGGGTAGTTGCAGATATCGATGTTGGGTTATTAGCTGTATTTGCAATTATTGGATTCTTTCCAATTGTTACTATTCTTTCTGCATGGTCTTCAAATAGTAAATTTCCATTCATTGGCGGAATAAGAGCGTTACATCAAATGGTTTCATTTGAAATTCCATTAATTCTTTCATTACTGGGAGTAGTGATTCTTACTGGAACGCTAAACCTTTCTGAAATTGTTGAGAGTCAATCTAATTTTCCATGGATTATATTCCTACCAATTGGTGCGATTATTTTCTTTATTACGATATTAGCTGAATTAGAAAGAATTCCATTTGATTTACCAGAAGCAGAAAGTGAAATTGTCGCTGGTTGGCTAACTGAATTTTCTGGAATGATATATGGTCTTGTTCAATTGGGAACATATCTGAAACTTTATGCATTTGCAGCACTGTTTGTTGTTTTGTTTCTTGGTGGTTGGACTGGACCAATGATTTGGCCTCCATTCCCTGAAGAAATAATCACTGATGGAATAGTAATGGGTCCTATCACAGCTAAAATTCCAGGATTACCAGTATTTTCTCAAGAGATGCTTAATGGAGTTGTATGGTTTGTGATCAAAACAGTGGGAGTAATATTTTTCATTTTATTGCCAAGAGGCGTTTTCCCACGAATCAGAATTGATATGTTGTTGAGTCTTGGTTGGTACAAACTAATTGGCTTAGCATTCGTTAACATCTTTATAGCACTCGGCTTGTTGTACGCTGGAGTCTTGGGACCTGGAGGAATATTGTAATGAATACTGCAACTGGAATTATCAAAGCATTAAATTCGGGAATTAAACATTTAGCTATAAAACGATTTACATTACGATATCCTGAAGAGAAACTAAAATTTGTGGGAGATGGCTATCAATTTGATCCATCGACAGGTGTTGGAATTGCAGGCTATAAAGGACGTCATATGCTATTTCATGATCATTGCACTGGTTGCCAATTATGTTCTATTGCATGTGAAGGCGTCGCAGAAGCAATAGCAATGGTAAAAGTTCCAGAAGAACACAAACAAAATAAAAAAGCAATTATGCCACAAATTGATTACGGTAAATGCGTATTTTGTGGATTATGCGTTGATGCATGTCCTTTTTATGCATTGTATATGACAAACGATTATGAGCTTTCTTCTTTTAGTAAGGAAGGCCTGATTTACACACCTGCGCAACTTCAAGTAAAACCGTATGTTTCTCAAGATTCAGAAATACAAATTACTGATAGAGGTGCAACACATGGCTGATGCTGTATTTCTTGCATTGTCTGTAATTACAATTGGTTCTGCAATAGCTGCATTAGAAATGAGATCTTTAATTTATGGCTCAATTGCATTAATGGGAACCCTTGGTGGAATTGCTGGATTCTTTTTGCTTTTAGATTCTCCTTTTGTTGCAATGTTTCAATTAGCAGTCTATGTAGGTTCTATTGCTGTTTTAATTTTATTTACTGTGATGCTAGTAAAAAGAGAATTAATCTTTAAGAAAATAGAAGATAAGAGAAGAAAGTTTGCTGGTATTGGATTAATGTTGATTTTCATGGTTGCATTAGGTTCTGTCATAATGGATTCTGGTATCAAAACAATAACTACTGATGAACCTGCAGTTGATTTTAGAAATATTGGCACAGACTTTCTAACATATTATTGGCCAGCTTTAATTTTAATGGGATTAATCTTAGCCGGCTCAGTCACCGGTGCACTAGTTTTAGCAAGAAGAGAGGATATTGAAAATGAGCAACGAACTGATTGATTTTGTTTTGGTATCAATTGCCTTGTTGGGCATTGGAATTTACGGATTATCTGTAAAACGAAATGCAATTAGAATGCTATTTGCTGTTGAAATAATTATCAATGCTGCAAATCTTAACTTGGTAGCATTTGGAAGATTCATACCACACAGTGGCGGTCAAACGTTAGCTTTATTTTCAATTGCAATTGCTGCTGCCGAAGTTGCAGTTGGACTGTCACTAATCATTGTGGCATATCGTATGTATCAGAATATCGATATTGCAGACTTTAGGAGCTTGAAAGGATAATGGAATATGCACTTTTTACAGGCAGTTTTTCTTGCCATTATTGTTATCTCCTGTAGCCTACATTATTGGAAGAAAACTAGGTCCTACTCCTGCAATGTGGTTTACATTTGGACTTTTGCTA
>JAAUVF010000044.1 GCA_012030815.1 Nanobdellota archaeon
TAATGTACTTTCAACTTAAAGATTTAGACCCAAAGTTTCTGCTTTTATTTATTTAATTGTTCTCTAAAAATGTCTTGACGAATTTCTTTTTGATATTTATTTGGAATTTTAATAGTTAGCACTATAACTAAAAGTTATCCCTATTTTATATATTGCAAAGGCGAAATCAAAGTGATAACAAATGAAAAACATAAATCAAATAGAAAAAAAAGCCCCGGCATTCAAGTTTGTAATGATTCTAGTTGCTGCAACTTCAGTAATACTGGTCTTGATTATTTCACCTTGGAATGTATTTCCAACACTTGTAACTGAAGATGTGACAGTTATTGCTGTTACAAACTATGGTTGTGTTGCAGAGTCTGTATTAGGACATTCTGTCGTTGTACCAGACTGTAATGCAAAACCTGGCGATGTAATATCTGCTACATTTTACATTCCAGCTATGGAGATAAATGGGTACTATGATAGAGTTCAAGAGAAACTCACATTAGTTAATCCATAAAATCCTATTTTTTTCTTAATATTTTTAGTAATGGTGAATTTTAACAATCAATGCGTAAATGATAAAAAAAATAGACAGTATGCTCTACAAATAATTAATGTAATTATATAATGCTATTTTTAACAAAATATCTGTGAATCGTTTCTTACCTTTTATAGTATTGGGCATTTCTATCTTTCTTACTGTTTTTATGGCTTTTTTGATTAATGATTCTATATATCAAACATCCGTAGAAAAATTCAACGCTCAGATAGATTCTACTGTATATGCAATTGAACATCGTATTAAAACATATGAACAAGTTTGGCCGGCGCAAAAGGGCTTATCATTGCATCTGATAGTGTAACACGTGATGAATGGAAATTATTTATCGAGGCGCAAGGTGCTTCTGAACGATTTCCTGGAATACAGGGTGTGGGCCTTTCAGGAATAATATATGGTAAAGATAACTTGGCAATACATTTAGAACAAATTCGTAGTAAAGGATTTTCAGAATATAACGTTTGGCCAGAAGGTGATAGAAATGAATATCACCCAGTGGTTTACTTGGAACCATTTAATGATAGAAATCAACGTGCATTTGGATATGATATGTTTTCAGAACCAATTAGACGTGAAGCAATGGAATCTGCACGATCTTCAGGACTACCAATATTATCTGGAAAGATTACCCTAGTGCAAGAAACAGATGATGATATACAATCTGGGTTTTTAATTTATTTTCCATTATATGATTCAAAAAAACCTTTACAAACAACTGAAGACAGAATTAATGCATTTCAAGGATTTGTGTATGCTCCATTTAGAATGAATGACTTTATGACTGATATTTTGAGTGAGACAACACAAGATATTACATTTAAAATTTATGATGGTGATATTAATTCTCAAAATATTCTATATGATTATGCCAAAGCAAATGAAATTGATAGATCTATTAATGATTCATTTACAAAAACAATTACACTTACTGTAGATCAAAGACTCTGGACTATAGAATTTTCTGCTTTTAACTCTCTACATGAAAATAACAAATTCTACACCATACCGTTAATTTTAGTTGTAGGCTTTTCATTGTCTTTTACTCTATTTTTATATTTCGTACTCATAACAAAATACTCATACTCAAGGAACAATCAATCCAAAAAGAAAAAATGATTGCAATTGGAGAAATTTCTGCTAGACTTGTTCATGACATTCGTAATCCTTTAACCGCTATCAAATCTTGGGCTGAACTGATCCAGATTTCTTCGAAAGAAAATCAAAATGAAAAAATTTCTAACTTTGCCTCCTCAATTTTAGATTCTGTTGAAAGAATGGAAAATCAATTAAAAACTGTAATGGATTTTGTGAAGTCAAAACAAACCAAAATGGCTCAACATTCACTACTCCAATTAATTTCTGAAGCCGTAAAAACAACAGTTATTCCTGATACCGTTAAGATTAGTATCCCAAAAAATGATGTAACTATTGATTGCGATGCATCTCAAATAATGGTTGTGTTTAGCAATTTAATCACAAACTCTGTTCAGGCAATGAATGAAAATGGTGATATTGTAATAAGTTTTGAAGTTGAAAAAATACTGTCAAAATTGAATTTGTTGATACTGGTAATGGAATTCCAAAAGAAAATCTTTCTAAGATATTTGAACCATTATTTACTACAAAGGAAAGTGGTACAGGATTAGGTCTTGTAAGTTGTAAAAATATAATTGAATATCATAAAGGCACAATTTCGGTAAAAAATAATCCTACAACATTTATCATCTGGATTCCATTAAAACAGTGATTGAAATCTTATTGTTTGTAACTATGTAGATTTTATTACAATTTCAAAATATTTTCTAATCAATCCATAAATTATGTACTTTAGAATTAATTGTGTGGAAGATGCATATCAAATTAGGCGTATATTTGGATTCTTATTTATTTGTGTATCACTTGCAGTGGCAATTTCATCTGTTACAAGTGAAATTTTATTTTTAAATAATTTACCGAATTATCTACATGGTGTTGTTTGGATTATAACATTTGGAATAATTTTTGGTGTTTATTTTCTTCATTTCAAAGAAAAACTTTCTCTGATAAGAAATCGTATGAAGAATAGTTTGGCATGGCCATTACATATCAAAATATTAAATGGCATTTGCTGGGCATTTCCATTTGCTTTGATAGGTGTTTTCCCTCAACATTTTCAATATCTGATCTTATTGGGAATTGGATTGGGTAATACATCTACTTACATCTTTATGCGTTTTTTTAGTAATCAAAACAACAAAGAGCAAATTTTAGTAGGTTTAACAGCGTTGTTGGTAATTCCTTTGGCTGTTTTAATTGATACAACATTATTTGAATCTAATCAAGATATTGCTATACTGCTATCTAGAATTTTAATTTCAATTTCATATTTGATTGGTGGTTTGTATGCTGTATTTTTAAAAATCAAAATATCCTAGCATGTTTAAGATTTTTGTTTTGATTTTTTAAAACTAGTGAACTAAATACGGTTAAATTCTAAAATTCTTATGGCTTCATTTTATCATGCATTATTCATTCCAGCCATACTCAATGGATTATTTTTGGCTATTGCCACTAAAACTGGGATTGATTTTTCTCCTAGTGGGATTGGTTTGATAATATTTGATGTTTTTCAACCGTTTGTAAGTGAACCAAATGTGATGTTTTTTAGAGGTATTGAAATTATTCTCCTGCTATTACCATGGATATCATATGTTCTTGTAGTAATAAAATTTGGAATAAGGGGATTAGTTGTTTTTGGAATTATTTTGTTAATGAGTTTTGGCATATTTCATTATTTCTTAAATTAGTGTATTAGAAAATTATTACACAGAGAAATTATCAGTAAGAAAGCTTCGAAATTACTTAATATGTTTTGATGGTCTATGTTGTAATGAAATACGTAAAACTGTTTTCAGCACTGGCAATTATTATGGCAGTAGCAATATCTCCAACAACTGGAGTATTTGCACAAACAAATGTTAATGCCGATGTTAATGCCGATGTTAATGCCGATGTTAATGCCGATGTTAATGCCGATGTTAGCATAACTGCTGAAAATACAAACAAAGAAATCTACAAAGAAGAACAAAAACAAATTCGTGAACAAATCAAAGAGCAAAGACAAGATCTAAAGTCAAAGCTGACTGATTTGCAAAACCTACGAAATGACAGACTAACTCATGCAGATTCTGAGATGAATGTAGTTCCATCATTGGAATTTTCAGGAAAAGTTACTGGTTGGGCTGTTATTGGTGGTCAAGCAGTTCCTGCAACATTTGATCTTTCAGGTGAAGCTGGAAAGATTGGTCCACGTGGTTGGAAATAACTGGAACAGCAACAGCTGAAATTGGAGATAGAAATGTTACATTTGATCTTCAAGGACATGCTAGAGGTAACCATGTTTTCCTTAAAGGAACAACAAGCGAATTTGCAAATGTTGTAGTTCACCTCAATGGTTACTTTGCACCAGTATCTGATGAATCTGGTTCATTTGCACTTGCATTTCATAGATCTGCAATTATTAATGAACAAGCCCACATCAGAATCCCCCTAGTCGTTAATTGGCCAAGTGGATACTACCCCTATAGGTGATACTCTACCACCTGTGATTGATTCTGTAGACATATCTGCAGATATGACGGCACTTTTTAATTAAAGGCCTCATTTTTTATTTTTTTTTAATATTTTTTCATTAGGGGATATATTTGACTGGTGAATAGTAGTGTCAATAACATGTTTGCCGAGAATTTAAGTTGTAATCTCAAATATTCACAACTAAAATACTTCATCTCAAAAATCTATACGGATGCTGATGATGAGCGGAAAAGCCGTCTGATGTATGATGAGGATTATGAGTAATGAAGCATCCCACATCTTTTTTTCAAAAATTTATTAATTTTTTTATGTTAAAATGAAACTAGCATCACTTTTTTCAGGTGGAAAAGATAGTGTTTATTCTATTTTCATGGCAAAAAAACAGGACCATGAAGTAAAATGTCTTTTGAGTGTTTTTCCAAAATCTGCTGAAAGTCACTTATTACATCATCCTAATTTACAATGGACATCTCTACAATCTGATTCAATGCAAATTCCTCAACTAACCGTAGAATCCAACTCTGATGAAACTAATTCTGAAATAACTTTACTTGAAGAAATTTTAATCAAGTCTATTGATAAATATGAAATAGAAGGATTGGTGCATGGTGGAATTAAAAGTCAATTTCAAAAAGATAAATTTGAAAATTTATGCAATAAATTAAATCTCAAATCTATTACTCCATTGTGGAATTGTAATCCGTTAGAATACATGAATGAATTGATATCTTCAAATTTTGATTTCATAATTTCTAGCGTTTCATCTGGAGGGTTAGATGCTTCATGGCTTGGAAAAATTATAACAAAAAATGATGTTTCAACTCTGCATACTCTCTCACAAAATTTGGTTTTAATTTAAATTTTGAAGGAGGTGAGGCAGAGACATTTGTAGTTAACTGTCCTCTTTTCTTACATCCGATTGAAATTACTAAATCTGAAAAAATCTGGGATGGTTACAGAGGAAGGTTTGAAATAGTGGAAGCGAGGCTCAATTATAATGCTTGATGGTTTAAAGAATAACCTTCGTGATGCAATTAAGAAAATTGTAAAATCTTCTGGTATAGATGAGGAACTTATCAAAGAACTATCAAAAAATGTTCAGAGGGCATTGCTACAATCTGATGTTAATGTACGACTAGTCCTTGAAATTACAAAGCAATTAGAAACACGATCATTAAATGAAGCCCCTCCACCTGGACTTTCTAGAAAGGATCATATCATCAAAATATTATATGATGAACTTGCAAAGCTTTTAGGAAAAGAATCTGACTTTGATTTCAAATCTGATAAACAAAATAAGTTAATCATGCTTGGAATTCAAGGCAGTGGTAAAACAACTGTGACTGCTAAACTTGCTAAATTCTTAACCAAACAAGGTTATTCTGTTGGTGTTGTAGGTGCTGATACGTATAGACCAGGCGCATTAGTACAATTACGAACAATGTGTGAAAAATCTAATGTGGAGGTATATGGCGAACCTAACAACAAAGATTCACCTAATATTGTAAAAAATGGATTAAAGTATTTTGAGTCTCTGCCATTAGATGTAATAATAATTGATACTGCTGGTCGACATAAAGAAGAAAAAGATCTACTGTCTGAAATGGAACAAATTAACAAAGTAGCTGATCCTGATCTTGCAATTCTTGTTATTGATGGAACTATTGGCCAACAATGTTTCAATCAAGCTGAAGCATTTCATAAAACAATTCCAGTTGGTGGAATTATTATTACTAAATTAGATAGCTCTGCAAAAGGTGGAGGTGCAATCGCTGCCTCTGCAGCTACTGGTGCTCAAATCATGTATATTGGAACAGGAGAACGAATAGATGATTTAGAAAAATTTTCACCAACAAGATTTGTTGGTAGATTACTTGGAATGGGCGATATTCAAGCCGTTTTAGATTTAGCAAAAAGATTGGAAAATGAAGGAGATGATGTTAGGCTAAAAAGAATTTCAAGTGGAAAAATGAATATGGATGATTTTTTCTATCAATTAGAAGAAGTTACAAAAGTAGGATCATTGAAAGGATTTCTTGATAACATGCCTGGCCTCTCTGGTATGGTTAAGGATGATCAATTAGATCAAATGGAAGGGCGAGTCTCCAAATGGAGATTTATTATTCAAAGTATGACTAAAGCAGAAAAGGCTGATCCTGATCTGTTAAATTCTTCTCGAATCAAAAGAATTTCTAGAGGCTCTGGTTGGCCAGAACATGAGGTTAAAGAATTATTAAAAAATTACAAAAATTCAAAAAATATGATGAAAGCATCCAAAGGAAGACAGATGCAAGGTACTCTTCGTCGTATGGGATTCGGTTAGAGTAATAATTTCATATCTAGGTATTGGGAATTAAAATGGCCACTCTTAAAGAAATCATTCCTGTCTCAAATGAATTAATGAAAGATTATGGTTTGTGTGATAGTTGTTTAGGCAGACTTTTCTCTAAACAGCTAAAACTATCGTCTAACAAATTACTTGGAAAAAAATTAAAAATGTATACAACACAATCTACAAAAAAATGTTTTATTTGTAAAAATCTACTTGATAATCTTTCTAGTTATTTGAAATTGATGTTAGATGCTTCATCCAAATATCGTTATACCTCTTTAGTAATTGGTGCTTTAATCAAACCTTCTATAATAGATAGAGATGATTACATTAAATCAAAATACAAACTACGTGGAATTGATAGTGTTAAAACCGATATTACAAAAGAACTTGGAAAACAATTTGTAAAAAAAACAAAGAAAATAGCTTGACTTTCTAAATCCTGATCTAACTTTTACAATTAATTTTAAAGATGAGTCATGTCAAATACGT
>JAAUVF010000045.1 GCA_012030815.1 Nanobdellota archaeon
GGCATTTTCATAGTTTTTCTATGGTTAGACTAAAATTAAAATTCACAATCAAATTTGATGTTACTATTTGTGAAACGTTAATTTTTAATTTTTAAAATTATTTTTTGAATCGGAAAAAAATTTCATAAAATTATTTTTTTTTTAAAATATTTTATTATGTGTGATTTTTTTTCTATTTTAGATGTATTTGTGTTGTATTTTACGCATGTATGTTGTTATTTTTAAAATACAAGTTGTTTAATTTATTTTTTATAATGATCTCATGATACTGTTTCTGTTTTATTTTTTGATCTATTTTATCATTGTAAATTGAACTATGCTCCACGTGTTTTAATTATTGTTAAAACATCCTCGTCTTGTACGATATGATCTAATCCTACTCTCTGCCCTCCAAATTTTACACTCTTTCCCCAAATCAATCCATATCTGAACTGTCTTTTCATACTTCGATGTAATTTGTTACAAATATCTTCTACACTATCTCCTTCTCTTGCAATTAGTGGTTCTTTAAAGTCAGTTTCTCCTCCTTTTGGTCTCATGTATATTCTAATGAAGTTTAATTTTTCATAGATTTTTTCTTTTAGTAGTTCTATGTTGATATCTGAATTTGCTGATACTTCTATAACGTCCGACTTAATTTTTGTTTTCAGATCTTCTAAAAACTCTCTATCCACAAGATCTATTTTATTTAAAATTGTGAGTGATTTCGAATAACTGATATTTCCTGCTATGTGGTCTGCTAGTTGTTCTGATGTGATGTCTTCTCGAATAACAACTCTGGCACTAACTATTCCATAAATGTGTAGAATATCTTTTAGGTGCTGTTCTGAAATTTTTGTTAATTTTACCTGCTGTGCAACAGCTATTCCTCCCATTGGGGATTTTTCTATAGTGATATTTGGTGGCAATCTGTTTAATCTGATTCCTATGCTTCCTAATTCATTGACTAAAACATCTTCGTGAAAAGGCTGGAATACATCTAGAACAAGTAATACTAGATCTGCAGTTCTTGCAACTGACAATATTCTTTTGCCTAATCCTTTTCCGGTCGAAGCCCCTTTAATGATACCAGGTAAATCTAGAACCTGAATTTTTGCACCTCTGTAATTCATCATACCTGGAACTACTGTTAAAGTTGTAAATTGATAAGCTCCAACTGCTGATTTTGCATCTGTTAATTTGTTCAGCAATGTTGATTTTCCGACACTTGGTAATCCGATAAATACAACTGTGGCATCACCTGAACGCCTTACATCAAACCCATCTGTTTTTACACCACTTTTTTGAATATCTCTATCTTCTTGCTCTCGTTTTAGTTTTGCAATTTTTGCTTTTAGAATACCGATGTGGTGGTTTGTAGCTTTGTTAATCTGAGTTTTTGCCATCTCGTCTTGAATGGCTTTAATTTTTTCAGGAATTCCCACGTCTAATCATTCCTTTTGCTTTTCTTTTCAAATAAAATCCTATGATTTCTCTTAATTATCTCGTGCCTTTTACTTATTTTCATATCTTGACACTTTAGATTCTTAAAATGTTGTATTTGAAAAGACTTGTTTTAATCAATTGCGTCAGTATTTATCCCTGCTAATCTTAAAGAAGCGACTTGGTTACTTGTGACAAATGTTATCATGAACATCATGATCAATGCATGGAAAAAGCTGGGATGTTTAAGTGTGATTGTAATTGCAATCATTTAACTTGAATTAGAGGTTATTTTTTCATAAATCCTGATTCTTTGCTTTAAATAACAATACATTCTAAGTAATTCATGCCTCAATTACAAATCACTGCAGAAACAATGACTAGAATGAAGGCAATTACTGGAATTAACCATGTCCGCGATGGAGATTTTATGGTTAATGAGTTGATCGATATTTTAGAACAAAAAATTCGTGAACGTCAATAATTGGTTTCTCTATAATTGCATTTGAAAAATATGGGAAATGATTGTAAAAATCAATTATTTTTAATCTAAACTATGATTGTTCGAATCTCATAATAGAAACTAACAATAAATAACAAGAAAATACATCTAATTTGTGTTAGCAGTAATACTTATTCCATTGATGATATCGGCTGTAGTTGGAATTATTGGATACTTGGTATATCGATTAGTTATCTTTGATTTATGGTGCAATTATTCTATAAATTCAACTTTGAAGAAATATAGTATAAAAAAAACACAATTTCAAATAATCAAAGAATTTTATGATAACAAAGGAGAAGATATATCTGAAAAGAAAGTATCTCAACTTGCTAAACAGTATAGACAAAAAGAACCTGAACAATTTCTTGCAATGTATGATTCTATTAGAGATAAATCAGAAAAATAAATCGACTATACTTATCTTGTTGGTATTTGAATGAATGGTGTTCCGCCTTCGCCTACTACCATTGGTAGTTTACCATCCCATGCTTGCACTTTGAGCCATTCTAAATAGTTTGGATTTTGTGCTAATGCTTCGTTAATTATTTTGATAGCTTCTGCCTCTCCTGCTGCCTCTGCTACGTTTGCTGCAGCAATTCCTTTTGCCTGTTGTTCTTGTTGTCTTGCTTCTACTTCGATTCTTCTTAGATCATTTTCTGCTTTTAGGGCTTTTTGCTCTGCTTCTACTTTAGATTCGATAGCTTGTGAAAATAATGGTGAGAACTGAAAGTCTGTAATTGATATTGCATCTGTCATTATGTTGTATGGAGTTAGACGAGCTGTAATTTCTGTCTCGATATCCGCTTTTACTAGTGGTCTTTTTGTGATTAACTCTTCAGCGTTATATTTCGCAGTAATTTGTTTTACTACCTCTTCTACTGCTGGTTGAATAATTCTTCCTTCATAATCTAATCCTACTTCTTGATACAAAATATTTACTGAGTTAGGAGCTGCTCTATAATTGACTGTTACTTCAGTAGATACTGTTTGAAGATCTCTTGAAGCACCCGAAGTCGCTTTTACAAATTTGAGCGTTCTTACTTCCATATTTACTACTTTATCTTGAAATGGAACAACAAAGTGAAGTCCTTCTTGTAATGGTGGAACACTTGTATCAACTGCACTCCAATGTAGTAAAACTCCTCTATTACCAGATTCTACAATCTGTACTGAAGCTGCAGATATTCCTGCAACTATGATGAGGGCTATTGCGCCTAAAATTATTAATTTAGCTTTCCAAATTTACTTCTACTTTTGGTTGTTGATATTTTGACACTGTATTTTGTTATTTTTTACTAGTATTATACTATGTTAATTTCATTTGTTTCTCAGTCATACAATTATAATTTTATTACAATTTTTCAAAAGACAATGATGAAATAGCTAAAAAATTCATCATATCCTATGGCTGAAGATGGATTTATCTGGATTTATCTGATATTTTTCTTAATTCCTCTAGCTAGAATATTACCACGCTTGATAAAAAAATGGAAAAAAAATCCGACGTGGAGCAAATTTCTTACAGTCAATATGATGTCTCAAACGAAACCGTATCTGAATCTAGTTCAAAAAACATGAAGTTTCGTCTAAAATAGCCTCAAAACCAAAATCTCTTGATATGTTGGTATTAGGTGAGCTTAACCATGGAACAAAAAATTTCGATGTGCTTCAAAAAACATTGGGAATTGACGCTGATACACTAAATTCTGTTTTAGAAGATTTGGAAAAGAATGGACTGATGCGAGTTGAACAAAAACAAGGATTATTTGGTCCAAAGGTAGAGTTACATCCAACATGAAGAAGGGGCAAAAAAATACTATTCTTAATTTTATTTTATTGATTTTACCCAAAAAAATCATAGCAAATATTATTCAGTGTTAAAAATTACCTTTATGAAGAAAACATTTGCAGTGGATATTGATGGAACCATAACTGAAAATGGTGTAGGTAGAATTCATTTAGATGCTCTTTCTGCTTTGAGACATTTGACCAAAATTGGTCATAATGTCATCTTTGTAACTGGTAGATCATCTGTTGAAGCATATTTGTTATCTGTTTTTGGTGGTACGACAAAATATCTGTAGGTGAAAACGGTGGTTGTATTACTGTTGATACAAATGAACATATTCTGCTTGGTAATTTACAACAATGCCAACAAGCATTTCAAATTATTCAAAAAGAAATTGATAATGTTTCTGCAAAACCAGTTTTTCCAAGGATGACTGAGGTTGTATTGGAAAGAACATTTGATTTAGAATTGGCAAAAAAATTAGTTTTGGAAAAAAAACTTGATGTTCTACTTTCAGATAGTCAATATGCTTTTCACATTAATTCAATTGGAATTGATAAAGGTACGGGATTCCAAAACGTTATGAACCGATTATCGATATCAAGTGATGACGTGATCGCTATTGGCGATAGTGCAACTGACATTCCATTATTCAAAGTTGCAAAAACAAGCATTGCCTTGGGAAATTCATCAGAATATGTCAAATCTCAGGCCACCATGACTACAACTGCTAAATCTGGAGACGGTGTCATAGAAGCACTAGATAAATTAGCACCAATGTTATCTGAGGTATAGCATTGTCATTCAAATCACTAATTGATGAAGTCGAAAACAATCTTCATAAGATATTAGATGGTATGTCTATATCTGATATTTTATTTACTGTAGAGCCTGCAAAACCCGGTTTTGGTGATGTAAGCTCCAATATTGCATTTTTGCTTGCAAAACCACTAAAAAAAAGTCCCAAAATAATTGCCGATATGATTGCTGAAAAATATATGCAGTCTCAAAATATCCTTGTATCTGATGTTGAATCACATCCCTCCGGATATCTTAACTTTTTTGCAGACTGGCAAAAACTATCTCAATTAATTTTATCTGAATCTAATCTGAATGAATTTGGTTCTATAGATTTAGGGAAAAACTCTACAATTGTTGTAGAGCATACTAGTGTAAATCCAAACAAGGCTCTTCACATAGGTCATATTCGTAATATTGTGCTTGGTGATACAATTGCTAGAATCCTCAAGAATCAATTACAAAGTCAACATACTAAATTATGTTGATGACTCTGGATTGCAAGTTGCTGATATTATTGTAGGTTTTAAACATCTTGGCTTTGATCAATCACCTTCAGGAAAAAAATTTGATCATTATTGTGGTGATGATGTCTATGTAAAAACTACAGAAAAATATGAACAAGACCCTAGCTTTGAAGAGATTCGAAAAAATGTTTTAAAAGAATTAGAAGATGGTACATCTGAAACTGCCAAGTTTGCTGATGAAATCACTCGTCGTGTATTGGAAAATCAGCTTCAAACCTGTTGGAATTTGGGAGTCTATTATGATTGTCTGAACTTTGAATCTCAGATAATCCGTTCAGGACTATGGAGTAAAATCTTTGAAAAGCTCAAAGAAATGAGCCTTGTAGTATATGAAAATGAAGGTAAGAATGCAGGATGTTGGATTATTCGAGGCGAAGACAAGGAAGAAGATAAGGTAATAGTTAGAAGTAATGGCACTGCAACATACATTGCAAAAGATATTCCATATGCTGCATGGAAACTGGGACTAATTGATGATCCTTTTACATACCAAAAATATGAAAACATTCAACCTGGTAGTCAAACCCTGTGGCAAACTACTTTAGGTAACGGTGAGTCCAAACAAAACTTTACTGGTGACAAAGTAATCACTGTTATTGATTCGCGACAAGCGAGACTTCAAAAAATTATTACATCGTTAATGTCAAAATTCAAATCTGCTAATGATGCGTATATTCATCTTGGTTACGAATCTGTCACCCTTAGTTCTGATACTGCTCAAACTCTGGGTTTGGATACTGATGGCAAGCAAGCTCAAATGTCTGGAAGAAAGGGTCTTTATGTTAATGCTGATTCTGTGTATGATTTGTTAAAAAATAAAACAACTGAGGAAACTAAAAAGAGACATTCTGAAATGTCTGATTCTGAAATCGAACAAATTGCTCATGATGTTTCTGTTGGAACTTTACGTTATGAATGATAAAGCAGGATTTAGATAAGATGATTACCTTTGACTTGACCAAATCATTAAGCTTAGAAGGTGATACATCTCCCTACATACAATACACTCATGCAAGGGCATCTAGAATTATTGAAAAGTCTGGTAAAACACCATCTATCGATATTGATTTTTCTTTGTTAAATGATGCATCTGAATTAAATCTGATCAAAATAATCGGTCTGTTTGAAATGTACGTTTTAGATGCGGCAAAAAATCTATCTCCTAAAGTCATTGCAAGATACTGTCATGATCTAGCAGTTGCGTTTAACTCATTTTATGAGCATGTTAAAGTGCTTGATTTAGGTGATG
This sequence comes from Nanobdellota archaeon, assembly GCA_012030815.1. Next base: position 6,291 of record JAAUVF010000045.1, read on the forward strand.
AAAAATTAGAAAATTCTCGTTTATGTCTTGTGCATTCATTTAAGATTACTTTGGATAAAGCACTTGAATTGCTTGGTATTACAGCACCTGATAAAATGTAATTTGGACCTGTTTGAGTCTAGAAACTGTATTTCATATAAAATAATAAAAAAATGATTTAGTGGCTATGTCCACAGCCACAAGAATCATGACCGCCATGTCCTTGAGATGCTTGTCCAGCACATCTAGAACATTTGTCTGAGCCTGTTGGTGAGAAAAATCCTATCCCACATGATACGCATTTCATATTTGCCATACTGATTTTACAAAATTGCTGTATTTATTGAATACGAATGCATTTTTTTAACAAATATTTTGGATATGTTGTTCAATTTACACACACCATCATTGATATTTTTAAAAGAGAATTTCAATTATGGTTACTACCATCCTAATGGTAAATAAGATTCGAGAACAAACAAAGGAACTAGATGCCAAATCCCACAAACTTTGTGATTCTGGAGAATAACACTTCAATGTTGATTTGACAATAACTCCACTAATCTTAAAGGGCATCTTTTATTAATCAAAATTTAAGTTATGATTTTAAAACAATTACTAAAATAATACTTAAAATTCTATATGGAGATTTGAAAAGTCAATTTCAAA
>JAAUVF010000046.1 GCA_012030815.1 Nanobdellota archaeon
AATAATCAGCTCAAAGAAGTCCATAAAGAAATTGAAATTATTTTGCAGACATAAAAGAGTTCAAATCAATAACAGAGCAAGAAAAAATAGAATTTCAAGAAAGACTTCGAACCACAATTCACCTAATCCATATAGTTCAGTCCATTGACGGAGTAATGAAACTTTTAGGACATTATCCCACATTTAAAAAAGACAGAATGTTTTCACAAATCACGAGAAAGATAAGCGATTGCTGGGAAGGAATACTGGAATTTATTGCACACCAGCCAGAGCAAGAATTCCTCAATGAGGTAATAGCAAATCTAAGAATATCCCCAATAGGAACAGAGAACGTGAATTAGAAAATCCTAGAGATTCTTTAGTTTATCAAACAACAATTTTAAAAATTTCTTCATTATCAAGCAACACGTATGGTAGATTGTTTTCTTCGCAGGCCTGACCACTTTCAGTATCACGTGTAACCAAAATCATGTCATTTTCTTTTGCATAATTAATCACAGAATAGTCAGTGCGGAGTTTATGACCGTCATTACGCAGTTTCTTAACACTATATGCATCATATCCTAACTTACGAAGCTTATCATCCCAACCATCATCCATTTCGTCGATTAGAATTTTGATGGGCTTTGACATGATTTATTCTTGATCAAAATTCAATATTAGTGTAAATAACAATTATCATTGCACATAATTCTTATTTTAAGACAACATAGTAGAAAAAATGAGTGAAAAACCAGAAGACAGATCAGACGAATCTAGAAAACATCACATTGCATATTATAATTCACTAACCAAAGTAATACAAGACATTCAAAACGAGATAAAAGACGAAACAGAACCACAAATACTAGAGCATCTAAACAAAAGAGTAGAAGCAATGGAGCTTGATAAAAAAAGAATCAGAGATATGTTCCCAGATATAGAGGGTTAATCATGATACTCTTGAGAAATGTTGTATAATTTTTCACAAAAAGGAATCAATCTATCTTGGATAACTCCATCAAACCAAGAAAGTTCCTTGTTAATGTTAAATCCATTAAACGATGTTTTTGGATAAGAATTGGATTCTAGAAAAGTAATTTCATTTTCAAATAATTGTTTTAGGTTATTTTGCCCATCAGAGGAAATTTCATAGTTACAAGGCATCATGTCAATCTGTACATAGTAATTTCCGCTACTAAGATTTATTCTGGCTTTGATAAATGGTTGGTTGTTTTGCTGACATTCTCTGTAATGCCTGTCATATTCAAACATCTTTGAATCTATAATGTATTTTTTTAGAGCCATTTACAAAAGTGAAAAGTATTACAGATATAGAGTTACAGGTTTGCAGTAATTTTTTTAATTTTTGTTATGATGCGGATTTTTGTAGTAGTTGGCATCTCAGGCTCCATAGTGAAATACACGATATTTCGTTTAGCATAAGTTACCATCTGTGTTACTTTTTCTCTTTCAACGTGGACGTATCGAACCTTTCCAAGTGTTCTGTTAAATTCTTGTCTCATTTTTCTTCGCTGTGCAACTTGTTTGCAAAAATGCTCTTCTTCTTTTTGTGTTTTTAGCGATGTTTTGCCACTTTTCATTATTGCTTCTCGGATGTTACCCTTAGTATCAATAATTGCTGCAAATCTCATTTTTGGATCCAAGTTAATCATGGCTTCAACAACTTTTAGTAGATCAACTTTTTTTGCGCCCATTATGATGCCAAGTAAATTTGGCAAATATAAGCTATGAAATTATTTTAGATTTTAATAATGCCAGACGTTATTAAAAATGCAATACTCTTTGCAAATTCTTGATCTGTAATTTCTCCATTTACCCAGAATTTTGCATTATTTTTAATCCAGCTTGGAATTTCAGTTACGGCAGAATCAGCATTAGGCAAAACAGGAATTACAATGATTTTTTCTCTGATCATAAATTGTATGGCGTTTATAAAATCATAATCAGTAATCTGGTTTTGAGACCACCAATCAGCATTATTTCGAATCCATTGAGGAATAACTATATCCTCAGCAACGGTTTCAGATTTGTAAATAGGCTTATTCAGAGATTCTGCAGCAACATCAAATGTTTTTGTTGCAACATTTGTTCCATATACAAATTTGGCACTAAAAGTTCCAATTTCAGAATTTGTAATTCCTTCATATTTTATTCGATTAAGTGGATTTACAGGAGAGATTGTAGTGCTATTTGTTTTCCCAGAAGGGTATGTTATTGTCAAAATTCCAGAATTTGCTGAAATTTCAGGCACGACAATATTGATTTCCACGTCATCTCCAGGGTCATAGAGGTTTTTGTCACTTCCCAAAAAAATATTGGTTTTAGAATTTACAGCCGAAATGGTAAAAGGAACGTCAACTTCAACAGAATAATATTTTGCAATTATATGATATGTCCCAGAGGGATTATGTTTTATGAAATTATCCATAGAGAATTGCTGTATTAAACTTGCTTGAGACACTTTGGTTTTAAATTCCTCAACTAGCTTTGCCTGAATACCATCTTCATCAACAATATTTACATACAAAGTTTCAGCTTTAGCTGCACTTGGTTCGTAATAGTTTGTAGAAAATTGGACAGTTGCCATATCATATTTACTGTAAGTGTCTTTGTCAGTTGTAATTATAACACTTAATGGCTCTACTGAAACATCAATTGATTTTTGGACATCCTTGTAATTATAAACTACAGTCCAATTTCCAAACTGGTTATCAAAAGCTGTACGAATAATGTTATGTGTTGCTTTTGATGCTTGCAAGCTAGGAAGAGAACCTGAAATAACTTTTCCATCTGGTTGAGTAGCATCCCATGTAACAGGGCCTCCAGCATAACCATCAACTACAACAAAAATTGTTATCCAATCATTTGGGCCAAAGAGTTCACTTTTTGGAGTTGCTAGTATTTCAGAGCCATATGCAACTGGAACAACAGATATTGAAAATAGAATCAAGATTACAATGAACTTCATATTATAAATAAAATCTAAAAATTGTTTAATTCAAAACAAGTGATTAACAAGAGGCGACAGGATTGTGAATCTTATCAATGAATAATTCACATTTTATAAAATCAACAGATTAACTATCAGGTTCAGATTTGACTAATTTTGCCTGAGAGGATTTACTTTTTCTAGTTTTTTTAGGCTTTTGTGCCTTTATTTTTGATTTTTGCTCCTTTATTTTTTGTTCAACTTTTTCTCGCTTTAGTTGTATTTTTTCCAATTTCTTTTTTTCAGATTCAAGCTGTTTTGCGAGCATACTTTGCTGTTTTAGTTTTGCTTGTTCGTCTTTAGTTTTTTTGGCAATCTTTACTTTTTCTTTGGAAATTATTTGATCAATCTTTAATCGATCTTTTTGTGCCTTGATTAGGTCTTTTTCCTGAGATGAAATTAATTTCTTTAGCTTTTCAGACTCGTCAAGTTTATTTTTTCCAGGGTTACCTGAGATACGATTTCATCATAATCTTTTTTGGTTTTTTCTAAGATCAGTTTGCTTTTCATTTATCTCCTGAGCAATTTGAGATTGTTTAAGCAGATTGGATTTTTGCTCTTGGGCCATTTTTGATAGCATTGCCTGTTCTTTCTTTATTTGCTTGTCAATTTCTTCTTGCTCTAGCTGCGTCTGCAAAAGCTGTTGTTTTTGATATTCTAATTCTTTTGAAACTTTATCTTTATCTGCAGATATTTTTTCATTATTTCACTTCTTTCAGATCGTACTTTTTCTAGTTCTGCCTTTTGTGAATGAATTTGTTCAGAGAGTTGCGTTTGTGTTTGGATGTTTAGATGTTCTTCTTTGATTTGTGACTCTAGTTGTGTTTTTTCAATTAAAACTTGTTTTTCATAATCTTGTCTGCTTAAAATAAGCTGAGATAGTTTTGAGCGCTGCAATGCAATTTGGTCTTGTTCTTTTTTCTTTTCTGTTAACAGTTCCTCTTCAGTTTTTATTTTTTCATATATACCAATTAGCTCATTAGAGTTATCCTCTGGAGGAGACCAGTTTTTGGGCATGGAGCCTCGTAATTTTTGAATGGCTGGCTTTGTAGGAGGTATTGTCTCAGAGGGTGTCTCTTTTTTTGAATTTAGATAATGATTTTTAGAATATTTTGTATCTTGCTTGTTATCATGTGACGATGGTAAATCATGAGAGGTGAGTTTGCCTTCAAGGTATACCTGATCTGAATGATAAAGCGCTTTGTCTTGATAAATCATATCATAAATGTGCTGCAGTCTTCCAGGATCACCGGTTTCAGAGTTTATCAACGATTGAATTTTATCCAGTATTGGATTGTCATTTGGTTTTTTCTCATCAATTATTTCAATTGCCGCATCAAGTTTACTTTGCAAATAATTTTTGTCTGATTGGTATAGAGGTTTATTTTGTTTGAAAAATTCTAAGATATGATATAGTCTGCCGATATCGCCATTGTTTGTATCTATAAAATATTGAATTTTTTCAATGATTTGTGCATTTGTAAATTGTTGGATGTTACTAGTATTTTCCAATCTCTTTTGGGTAAGTATGCTAAAGTATAAAAAAACAGGTAAACAAATTTCACATTTTCATGAATTTTTAATGATTCCGATCAAAATTTCATACTAAATCTAGATTTTGGCTTGCAATCATTATACCCATAGCAGCAATTGCAAGAATCACCATAGATGTGACTCCAAACTCAGGTACAATAGATGTTCCAATTATTGTTAATAGTTTGGAATCATGAGGTAACAAAAAAGAAACAACAGTCAGATCATCTTGGATAGTTTCTTCAAAGTTTGTGATCTTTTCACCATCAATAATTATTACAAATGGACCGTCAATCAGCGCAGTAGGCAGACGGATTTTTAGCATACTCTCATCAGCTTGTGCGCGGCCAATTATTTCAAAAGTAATTAATTTTTGTCCCTGATCAATTAAATTCACAGCAAGAATCCTATCAAAAGAATACTCTACATTAAACGTAGTAGCACCATCACCTATAGTTTTCCAACTTCTTTGATTGTTTTGTACCCATCAGTAACAAAGACAGTTCCAGTCATCCAAGGATGAATAAGGCAATAGTACGGATATTGACCTGCGGTATCAAATGTAAATTTGTAAGATTGTCCTGGAACCAAAAAGCTTGTATCACCAAAAATACCATCAGGTCCATCATCTACTGTTCCAGACGTAACAGTATGTTTTGCAGTATCTGCGTTTTTCCAGATTACAGTGTCACCAATTATTATATCAATATCGCCAGTAGCTAAACCAGATTTTTCATTTTGCCAAAAGTATGGAGCGTCAGGACTAGCAGAACCTGTTGGCATGTTGATATCATAACTAGCTGCAAACGCAGTGCTGGTAAAACCAATAGAAGAGACAATCAACATAGAGATTAAAAATAAAATATTCACACTAGACAGAAGTCGGTTTAATTTAAAGAGATTACGGTGTATAAAATTGATCACATATCGTCTAGAAACTCTAAAAAAATATTGGTGTTTATTAGAGTGTAAGGCAGTAAAAAAATAATGAAAAGCGGAGTAGCGATAATTGTTTCAGGTGGAGTTATGATAATTTGTGGATTGATCATGTTTTATGGAATTCAGAGTATTTCTCAGCCAGACTCTGATCAAAAAAATCTCTTTTTGTCAATAAAGCACGGAGGGACATTTATGGGATTGTTAGGAATAGGTGTAACGATAGCAGGATTTTTGCTATATCTAATTAATCGAAGTTCACCTCCAATTCATGAAGACTATGAAGTTCACCCAGACGTAAGAGAATAGAAAATTTTCATCTAAAAATGAAAATCTGGCATCATATACCAGATAGGATCTTTTTGAATTCCTCTACAGGAACAATAAAACTTACACAATTTACAAAACAACACTTCCTTGTTTGCCATTTCTTTAATTGCAGTTGGTATTTTTCCACAATAGAGTGCAGAACCATCACAGTTAGGACATGTTGCAAGTAAAGGAGACATACCAAATTCATTTCGTATATTCATAATCTGATTTAGTGATTCTGATATATTAATAACAAGAAGAAATCGTACTAGTGCCAATTATTTTAAAATGCTAGTTCAAAAATTATAATAAGACTAGAATTTAACTTTAAAAATTGTCAGACAAAATTTGGCTTGGTGCGATATACCTCAAAGATGAGGGAGGGTATGAAATAATTCTAAGATCACTTGAGCATTATAAAAAAAGATTAAAGACTTTGGGAAATAGCCCGGAGCTAAAAGATTCAGCTGCAATGTTTGGCTCATTACTTCAGCAAGAAGCCATGAAGACCATTCCAAAGGTAGATGAGATGCTAAAAAAGATCAAAAGCGCGTTAACAGATACTGCATTACTAAATTCACTAAGCGGGGATAGATCATTTATGGTAAAAGCGCTATCATGTTACGAGTCAGACATTACAAAGGCACAAGATTATGGACACGAATATTTTTTAAAACTGGTAGGAGATCTACCAACAGTAAGAAAAGATCTAGATATTATCAAAAATGCTCTAGATAAAATAAACCAGTTTTCAGTCTAGGCGTTTCCTTGAATATACCAATCAAGGTATGGCTTTAGGGTCTTGCAGAATTTCTTTTTTTCAGCCTCATCAGTCATGGCCAAAACCCCCTGAATTTTTCCATTTAGATAGTCTCTTGTAATTTGGCTCTTTAAGGTAGGCTGAATCTTTGTGAGAATTTTAATAAATTCATCAGAAGGAATACCGTCAAAATTGTTTAGAATTTGTTTTGCCTGGTCTTCTAAAGACATGATAAAATCTAAAACAAATCCCATTATTACTTATTGCTTTATTTTGAGATAATATCATCATCATCCCAAGTGAGACGAAATTTTCCTACTACTCTGAAAAGATGTATTCTCCCACCTTTTTTGAATTTTAGAT
>JAAUVF010000047.1 GCA_012030815.1 Nanobdellota archaeon
CAAGAATTGGAAGGTATTCTGCATCATATAGAACCCCTTCAACATCAAAAAATTGCTAGCAATTGTTTTCTAATTTGCAAAAAAATTCTAATTATATTAAAGTTGAGTGTAAATGCACACATAACATCCAGTTATACATTAAATGATCGCATCAATAAAATAATTTTAAATAAAAAAAGCTGTTATAATGTACGTAGGTCTAATGCGAGTTTTAACCGTTTTTCTTCAATTGTGTTATTTTTGGATTCCATAGATTTTGATTCTACCATGGTTTTTGAGGCAGGCTTTTCTTTATCAGATGAAATCGGTTTACGTATATTTTTCATAATTGATGATATTTTTCAATAAACATAAGGAGCCGTATGTGTGTTGAATTACATACAATATTCACATTAACGAGTAATTTCTAGAATTTTTTGTTTAGATTTATTAAAAAATCATGATATTGCTCATTTTTAATAATAATCACATATTCGTATAATATATTTAATATAAAATTAGTTTCGGGCATTAAAGTATAATTTTTTGAGGACTAAAACGCTAGTAATAAATCAAGGTTGATGGTAGAATAACTAATGGAAGAATTAGAACACAAATACGAAGTAGTCATCGACATAACAGAAGATAAACAAAAACTTCCAGACGATGTAAAAGCTGAGCTAAAAGAATCAGGTATGATGGATGACAAAGGAAAACTAAAACTAAAAGGAGTAAGCCCAAAAATGCTTAAAAAAATGAAGCAAGAATTTGTAAAATGTCCAGTATTAAAAGAAGATATTCAGTTTATCCAATGTTTTGTTTGTCCTAACTTTCAGAGCAGAGTAATGGGAAAAGTCCTCTGTAAAGGCGACCCTTTAAAATAAATTCCAAAGTGATTTATCGAATTTAGGTTAAGATCATCACGAAAGGCTCATTAGTAAAATTATTTCTTTGAAATCTAGTTTGAGTAAAGAAGACATAGGAATTACAGTTTCAAAAAAGACTGATTTTAGTGAGTGGTACACACAAGTAGTACTCAAAGCTAAGTTAGCAGATTATGCACCAGTCAAAGGTCTAATAGTATTAAGACCTGATGGATATTCAATTTGGGAATCGTTAAGAAACACATTTGATGAAAAATTTTTTAAAAATGGAATCAGAAATGGGTTTCTTCCAATTTTGATACCAGAGTCACTCTTAGGAAAAGAACAGAAACATTTTGCAGGGTTTAATCCAGAAGTATTCTGGGTAACACATTCTGGAGAAAATCAGATAGGAGATAAATTAGCACTTAGACCAACATCAGAAACTTTGGCATACACAATGTATTCCAAATGGATACAAAGCTGGAGAGATTTACCATTAAAATTAATTTTTGGAATACAGCATTAAGAGCAGAAATCAAAGCAACAAAACCATTTCTCAGAACTTCGGAATTTTTATGGCAAGAAGGTCATACAGTTCACTCAAAAAAAGATGAAGCTGAAAATGAAGTTATGAAAATTTTAGAAATTTACAAAAACACAGTGCAAGATGAATTAGCTATTCCTGTAGTTACAGGCAAAAAAAGTGAGAAAGAAAAATTTGTAGGAGCGGTATATACGACTACTATGGAATCAATAATGCCGGATGGAAAGGCACTACAAATGGGAACATCACATTTTCTAGGACAGAACTTTTCAATACCTTTTGAAGTAAAATTTTCAGATAAAGATAACGTTGAACAATTTGCATGGCAGACTTCATGGGGAGTATCATGGAGACTGATTGGAGCGATGATCATGGTACATGGAGATGACAAAGGATTAGTGCTTCCACCAAAAGTAGCACCTATTCAAGTAGTAATAGTTCCAATTTACAAATCAGATGAGGCAAAAAAAGCAATATTCCCAAAAGTAAATGAAATTCAACAACAACTAGAAACGAAAAAAATACGAGTTTATGTAGATGATAGAAATGAGTTAACACCGGGATACAAATTCAATGATTGGGAATTAAAAGGAATTCCACTAAGAATTGAAATTGGTCCAAAAGACATTGAAAAACAACAATTTATTTTAGCAAAGAGGTATAATCGAGAAAAAATAAGCATAGGATTCAATGAAGTTGAAAAAATATCTAGCATATTAGAAGAAATACAAAAAGACATGCTAGAAATTGCAAAGATAAAAGCTAAAGAAAACACAATAGATATTTCAGATTATTCAGAATTCAAATCAAAAATAGGAATGGGGGGATTTTTCAATGCATATTGGTGTGGTAAAACAGAATGTGAAGAAAAAATCAAAGAAGAAACTGGCGCAGATATCAGAGTTATTCCTTTTGGTATTGAAAAAGCAGATGGAAAATGCATTTACTGTAAGGAACAAAGCAAAGAGATCCCAATATTTGCAAGAGGATATTAAAAAATGACGACTGCCACAAATGTGGAAGAAGAAAAAGCAATTTCAGAACAATTCAAGGAAACACGTACTAGAACATTAGAATTAGTAAAAACTTTAGAAAAAGATGATTTCATAGTACAAACATGCATTTTTTACAAGTCCTGCAAAATGGCATGTAGGCCATGTTAGTTGGATTTATGAAGCAATTATGAGTAAGATAAATAAAAAAATATGAATTTTATTCTAAAGAATTTTCTGAGTATCTTAATTCATACTATCAACAATTTGGAGTTCCTCAAGATAAAGGTAAAAGAGGAATCATATCAAGACCAACTACAGAACATATTTTTCAATACTTTAACACAGTCAGTCAAAGAGTAAGTCAACTATTAGAATCAGAAAAACTAGATAATGATGCAATAAAATTAATCATAACTGGACTTCATCATGAATGTCAACATCAGGAATTGTTAGTATATGATTTACAACATCTGTTGGCAGATCAATATAGACCAGTTAGAAAAAATGAAAAAGTAGAATCAGAAAATGTTGAACAAAAAACGGTACAAATCAAAGGAGGCATATACACAATGGGGTATAATGGTAATCAATTTTGCTACGATATAGAATCACCAGAACATAAAGTGTATCTTGAAGATTATAGCATCGACGTATTTCCTGTTACCAACGAGCAATATCTAAAATTCATCGATGATGGAGGATACGACACCTACAAACATTGGCTTTCAGATGGATGGGAGAAAGTGAAAGCAAATGAGTGGAAATCACCGATGTATTGGGAAAAATAGATAATCGATGGAATGTAAGAGATTTCTCGGAATTAGAAAATTAAATCCAAAAGAACCAGTATGCCATGTTAGTTACTATGAAGCAGATGCCTATTGTAAATGGGCAGGAAAGAGATTACCAACAGAAGCAGAGTGGGAAAAAGCTGCATGTTGGAATGAAGAAAAACAACAAAAAACAATATTCCCGTGGGGAAATGAGCCTCCAAAAGAACAGCATGCCAATTTGCTTGAATCATATCAGTGGGGATGTGCAGAAGTTGGGGCATATCCTAAGGGAATAAGTAAATCAGGATGCCATCAGATGATAGGAGATGTATGGGAATGGACTGCATCAGAGTTTACAGGATATCCGGGATTCAAGTCTGGATTTGATGAATATAATGACAAGTGGTTTACAAATCAAAAAGTACTACGAGGAGGATCATTTGGAACACCAAGAATGTCAATTCGTGGAAGTTACAGGAATTTTTCAGATTAGATGAGAGATGGTTATTTTCAGGATTTAGATGTGTAGAAAACATGTAAGTTCAAAAACTCTTTGACACCAAAGTTAATGCAAAATAATTATTTTCATCCAACCAAATATGTTTAATATCAAATCCAGTTTGATTCATTAATTCTTTAATTTGAGACAATTTGTATTTATGAGAATATTCAGTGTGAATTAATTCATTTTTCTTTAATGTCAAAGAAAAATTTGCTTTTGATATAAGGATAGATTGCTCCACTAATGATTTTAGATACATTTCTATTCTTTGCTCATTTTCATTATACAGTGAATAATGAGTAAAATTATTCAGGTCAAAATTTGCATCCAATTCATCATTGATTCTAGATAAGACATTAAGATTAAACTGTGCAGTTATTCCTTTAGAATCATCATATGCGTTTTCTAAAGTTAATTTATTTTTTACCAAATCCAAACCAATCAGAAATAGATCATCATTTTTCATTGTAGAGTTAATTTTTTCAGAAATTTTTTTCCATCTTCAGGCAAAAAATTTCCAAAACTGGAACCTAAGAAGAGGATTAGATTTTTTTTATTGTCGTAATTTTTTAAAAATTCAAGACCGCCTTCATACGTATCAATTATTCCAGTAATATGCAAATTTTCATAGTCTCGTTGAAGAAGAGATGAGCTTTCAGTCAAGATTTCAGAAATATCAATTGGAAAATATTCAATTTTTTCTTGAAGTTGATTTAAAATGTCCAAAAATAGCCTTGTTTTTACAGAGGATCCACTACCAAGTTCAACCAGTCTAAAAGAATCATCAACATATTTTGATAAATTTTCTTTTAATTGTTGAAGAATGCTGATTTCTGTTCTAGTTGGATAATATTCAGGTAAATCACATATTTTTTCAAATAATTCAGACCCTTTTTTGTCATAAAAAAATTTAGGGTGGATGAATTTAGAATTCTGAGTTAGACTAAAAGAAATTTCATCTGCAAAACTTTTTTCGATTTTATCAGAATTAGGTTTAAAATATTGTAATTTAGAGTCAATTATGTATTTTTTATAGCGTAGACTGTTTTGAATTGTTTTACTCAAGTAATATTAACAGATTTTTTTAACATAAAATGCCTTATGAAAAATCATAGGCATAAATTATATTTTCTTGATATACTTCTTCATTCAATTCTAGACATTGGATGAAATCTTAAGAGTAGAACATTTGAGTAAATTTTTTATGAAAAAAGTATCTTTAGATCAAAAACGATTACAGTAAAGGCAGTGGATGACATATCATTTGTTCTAAAAAAGGGAGAGGTCTTTGTATTAGCAGGGGAATCAGGTTCGGGTAAATCTACAATAGCAAAATTAATCCTAAAATCCATCCATGTAGATTCTGGAAAAATAATATTTGAAAATCATGAAATTAAAATGATAAAAAAAGTTTAGAAAAGATTAGAATGAATTGTCAAATGATACATCAGGATCCATACGATTCCATAAATCCACGTATGAATATTGAAGATATTATTTCAGAGCCTCTTGAAATCCATAAAATTGGAAATAGTGAAGACAGAAAAAAAAGAGTCATAGAGGTACTTCAGGAAGTAAAGCTAGAACCTACAGAAGAAATTCTAAAAAAATATCCTCATATGTTATCGGGTGGACAAAGGCAAAGAGTGGTTCTTGCAAGAGCATTAGCATTAAGACCAAAAATAATCATTGCAGATGAGCCTGTTTCTATGTTAGATGTATCAATTCGAGCCGAAATGCTTGAATTAATGCATGAATTACAAAAAAAATATCATATTTCATTTGTATACATTACTCATGATTTAGCTACAGCACGACATTTTGGGCAAAGAATAGGAATTTTGTATCTTGGAAAAATCGTAGAGATGGGTGCAATTGATGAAATATTGTTAAAACCAAAACATCCATACACGCAAGCTCTAATTGATGCAATTTCAGAACCAGATCCGGATAATCTCAATAAAGAAAAAAAGATCAGAATTAACGAACCCATAGACATTGATGTTTACACAGGATGTAGATTCAGGGCAAGATGTCCATATGCTATTGAAAAATGTAAAACCGAACCAATTTTAGAAAACATAGAAAAAGATCATACAGTATCTTGTTTTGTCAGTTTAGATTAAGAAGTTTTAACAGAAGGCATTCGCTTATCTTTGTAAGTAACAACATAAGATACACCGTTCTTTGGATAAACACCGTAGATGAGTTTTGCTTTTTGTACAACAGAGTCTTTGAGGGAGACCATAATGAATTGACTTTCTTGGGAACGTTCATCTAAAATTTTAGCAAGTCTTTCAGAATTTGGGGCATCAAGATGGGCATCCACTTCATCAAATAGATAAAATGGTGATGGTTTTAATTTTTGGAGTGCTAAAACAAATACAATTGCAGCTAGTGTTTTTTCACCACCACTAATTGATGTAGATTCTCTTTTTGGTTTACTTGGAAATTGAATCAGGTAAGAAATTCCAGAATTGAAAATATCATCTTCATTTTGTAATTCAAGCCAAGCGTTACCACCAGTCATTTTACTAAAGATAAGACGAATTTCCTTATCCACTTTATCAAATGCATCCAAGAATGTTTGGCGTTTATCTTTTTCAATATCTTCAATGAATTTAACAATAGAATTTCGTTCTTCTTCTAATGAATTTTTACGCACAGACATTGAGCGATAGCCATAAGATACTTCAAGATATGTTTCAGGGGCTTTAGCATTTAGAGCGTTAAGAGAATTGGATTCAGCAGTGAGTCCATGAACAATTGGTTCAACATCAAATATTTCCATGTTTTTATCAAATCCAAACGACGATAGAATTGCATTTAGTTTTGTTTCATTCTCAATTAAATCATGTAAATCACGAGTAAGAGAGTCAGATTGTCTTTCTAGAGAATTAATTTCTTTTGTAAGTTCCTTATCTTTTTCTGAAAGTATTTTTAATTTATCATCATATTCTTTAAGATGTCCAATAGAAGAACCAGATGTAGAAATAAGTTCTTGTTCTTTTTCTCTTAATGTTACAAGAACGCTAGTTTTAGATTCTTTTCTTATCTCTAATTCTTTAATTTTGTTTCTAATTCTTCATGTTGTTGAAGTTAATGAAGATATTTCAGTCATTGAGGC
>JAAUVF010000048.1 GCA_012030815.1 Nanobdellota archaeon
ATTATTGCTTGATCAACCTTATTTTAAAGTGCAATCTACTTTATCTTCCTTGTTCAGTAAGTTTCAAATTTGTATATTTTTCTATATTTGAATCCTCAAATATTTCTGCATCATGTGTAATTATGATAAATTGCATTGGTTTTCCGATATTTGTAATGTCTGATAATTGAGATAATACCCCTACAAGTGCTTTCTTACGTTCTACATCCAGATGCATTGTAGGCTCATCGAGGATCATTAGATTTAGATTTGATGCTCCCAATAAACTCGCCATTCCTAATCTAAGAGCAAGGGCAACACTGACTTGCTCACCTCCACTAAGTGACTCAATATCTAACATCTCTGTTTTAGAATAACATGTGATGGATATGTCACGAGCTTTCTCTGAAAGCAGTATTCTTTGAATTTTTGTATTTAGCAATGTGAGATATTCCGAGGATTTTATTGATATAGTGTTGAGTGCCCATGATCTTAAACTCATTGCAACTGGACCATCTCTACTAAATATGTTCATTTGAATTGTATCTAATTTTTCTACATATTTTTTAACGATTCTAAGATTCAAAATAATGTCTTGTATTGTTTTTATCTGTTCTTGATATTTTGTAATTTTTTGTACTATTGCTCCAAGATGTTGATCAGTTTGTGAAAGTTCAATTTGTTTTTGTTCAATTATTTTTTTAAGATTTAAAAATTCATTTTGATTAAATCCTTTTGTTTTCGTATTCTAATTTTGTAATGTTTTCAAAAATTACTTTTGCATGAGAGTCTACTTTGGATATTTCTATTAGATTATTATTGTTGGATAATGGTATATTCTGAACACTCTCTTTTTTATTTAGTTCATCTTGAATTTTCTTAATCATTCTGATCTTTGATGGAATGAGCTCTTAATGTTGCCTCCGCATCCCTTGCAATTTGTAATTTTTGAGAAAACTCTGCTCTTTTTTGATTGTATAGAGTACGCTCTTTTTCAACCGAAATTATTTGTTCCTTGATGTCTAAAATTTCTTGTATTAGATGTTCTTTTTGAAATAATGGATTTAGTTTTTCAACTTTTGAATCACATACTGGACATTTGTTATCCTTTAATTGGATCTTTTCTGCAAGAGATTGTTTTTCTTTAAGAGCTGCAATTTGATTTGTTAGGTCCTGAATTCTTTTTTGATTTTCTTCTACTGCTAACTCTATCTTCTCCATTTTTGATTCTAGATCTTTTTTTACATTTACGTGCTCAAAACAACCCTCACAATCACGTATTTTATGCTCTTTTTCAGATATTTCCTGCTGAATTTCTTGTATTGCTGCTTTTGCATATGCTTGTAATTCTTTTTTTCTTAATTCCAACTGATCAATTTTATCTATTTTTGGCGTTTCTATTTCTAATTTAGCCCTAAGTGTTGAAACCTCTTTTTGTAATTGAGTTTGTTTTTCTTTTAGTTGCTCTTTTTGTGGCTTTGATTCTTCAAATTCCTCGTTCAATTTTTGTAGATCTCGTGATAAAATATCAATATGCGTATCATCATAACCTGTATCGCTTCTAATTTTTTCACGAAAGTTTTTGATTATAGCTTTCATTGTTTCTGATGCATCATCTAATTTATCAATCCCAATTATTGCATTTAGTAATTCTTTGAATTCTTTTGGCTTTGCTTTGATTATTGCATTTAATTCACCTTGTTGTACGATTGATGCAATTTTTAGTTTTTCAAACCCTAACCCTATAGTTTTTTCAATTTCACTGGTCATTGATTCTCCAAATTGCTTTCTTTCACCAGCTGCAATTTCTAAAAATTCATCATTAATTTTTTCTGTAAATTTTGCAGCGAGTCCACCTTTACTATCTATTTTTCTTACAGCATGATACTGCTTTCCATTTATGCTAAACTCTATTTTGGCATATCCTTGGGTTGATCCTCTTTTTATCAATCCCTTATTTGATTTTCTGGTATGTTGCCCAAATAAAGCAAATGTAATACCGTCTATAATACTTGATTTTCCTGCACCATTTTGTCCTACAAAAACTGTAACACCATTCCCAAATTCTAACTTTGTTTCAGAATGTGATAAAAAATCTCCTAACTCAATTGCTGTTATCATTTTCTTTCTCCAATTTGAATTTCTCAAAATTCTCAATTATGATCTGTGTGGCCTCTTTGGTTTGACCTGATGCTAGTAGAGGAAGCAGTTCCTTAATGGCAAAATTTGCAATTTGTTCTGAACCGATTGCATCTATTGATAATCTTAACATCTCATCATCTATCATACTAGGTCTTTCTAGAAATATTGATGAATCTGATATTTCTTTAGAAACAATTCTCCAAAAACATCTTAAAGTGTGAGAATTTAGGCGTGAAATCTGTGTCTGTATTTGATCTGTTTCTATATTGTCTCCTTGAATTTTTATTTCAATAATTGGTTTTCTTTGTATATCTTCTATTTTTTTAGAAATTTCATCTACTGATTTTATTAAATTATTATAATCTGTTTTAAATGAAAACTGCTCTCTTGTATCTAATTCTATCCAGTTAGGTTTTACTTCATTATTTGAAATATCTACTTCAAAAAATCCTTTCTTTGTTTCCTTTATTCCTTCACTTGTTGTTAGCTCAATAGAACCTGGATATGCAACAGGTCCATTAAGATGACTAAATTGCTTTACATCGTTATCATGTAAGTGACCCATAGCATAATATGTAAAATTTCTTGGCAAGTCCGTTGATTGCATTTCTCCTGCAAATTTGTTAAATTCTGTTATTCCTTGATGCATCACTAAAATTTTGTGTCCTTTATGATTACGAGCAACTTCGTCAACACTTCTGAATTTCTCTTCAAACTGTGGAATTTCAGCTTTTCTTATTTTATCAAATCCAACTAGTAAAATTCCTTTGTAATTAATTGGTTCTCCATGTCCTATGTATTTTGAAAATTCTAAAATTTATGATAAACATATGGAATTGGTGTTGTACGAATTCGACTTATATCATGT
The DNA here is from genome assembly GCA_012030815.1 of Nanobdellota archaeon. Next base: position 2,990 of record JAAUVF010000048.1, read on the forward strand.
TCTCCTAAAATGAAAAACGAGTCTATGTTATTTTTCTTTAATCGTTTTAGTGCATTTGCCATTTGAACTATTGCTGTTCCATTTGGATTTGGAACGTGAAATATATCTCCTGCAAATATCACAAAATCTACATGATCTGCAATTGAGATATCTATGGCTTGATTAAAAACATGATACACATCTTGTTCTCGTTCCTCTGACCCATATTGTACTAATCCCAAATGTGTATCTGAAATATGTGAAAATAACATTTAATCTAACAACAAATCTTTCTGAACTAGTCCCTGTGTTGATTCTACTGCAATGGTACTCATCTTTTCTGCATTTGCCCACGCGTTAACTGCACTTTGATCCGCGCCCATGATTTTTTCTTTTACTTCTTCTACGTGAACAAGTGATGGTAGATTTGTCCACTGTCCTACAAGTACTGCATCTCCTACATTCAAAGAGGTCAATTGTGCAATCAATTCACGACTAGTAGATTCAGTAGCAGCTGCTATTTGACGTTGATCATCTTCTTGAATAATTTTCATTATTGCAAAAGAGCCTAATTGACTTAATACGTTAAGATCTACGCTTCTTGGTCTTTGTGATACTATTCCTAGGCCTAATCCAAACTTTCTTCCTTCTCTGGCTATTTTAGCTGCCCAATATTTTGCGCTTGTATCATGATCTTTTGGAATGAATACATGTGCTTCTTCTATTATTACAAAAATCGGTGAATTAAATTTATAATTTCTTTCTTTTTTTGATTTTCCATGTTTTACAATGCTTGCATCTTTTCTGTCTTTTAGTAATTGTTGTAAATAAAATGCAAGTGCAACATTTGCTTGCTTTTCTGATAATTCTGAAATATTTAGAATATTCGTGCGTCCCTCTTTAATGAAACTTATGGGATCTCCCATATCTGGATCTAAAATATCTTCAAATCTTCTTTGAGCTTCTTCTATGATGTCTTGTACTCTATATGCCGACGTTCTAATTTCTTTAATTTTTTTATCTTCTGAATTCACAATAAACTCTACTTCACCTTCAAGTTTTTTCCAAAATTCTTTTGATTCTTTAACTTGTTTTGTAAATGCCATTCGTAGTACTCTTTGTTGTACATTTGCACCATCTCTTATCTCTAATACTTCTGATAATTGATCAGCATCTAGCAACCTTGGATTGATTTTTGCATCAATAACATTTATTCTTGGAATGTTTAATGTTGTGTAATCATTATGATAATCAAAAATTATTACAGTTCCTTTTAGTTTACCAATTTGTTTTGTAATTAATGAAACAAGATTGCTTTTCCCCATTCCAGTCATCGCTAAAATTCCTAAATGTCTTGAAACAATTTTATCCAGATTAATTTTTGCCTCAATTGTTTTTTCTCTTAATAAATTTCCAATTTTGACCCAGCCATCTTTTTGAGGACTAAAAATAGTCTCTAAATCGTCTTTTGTAGGCTGTGATATGGGTGTTCCAGGAATTGGGGGTACAGCTGGTATGATTGATTGACCTTTTCGTAAATTCTCTAAAAATCCTAAAATTCCAATATGTGCAGTGTATGTTTTGTCTCTCTTGTTTATCTCTGCAATTTCGGTACTCTCAGCAGCTTCATCAAAATTTTTAACGTCTGCAAATGCTGCACTAGACACTGAAGATTTTTCAACTAACCCTAGAATCTCTCCTTCATCAGAATCAATTTTGATATATTCTCCTACTGAAAGTGGTCTTGATGTGATAGCAGTTACAAATGTAGGCTTTGATTCTCCTATTACAAAACCTGTGTTCAACCTAATACCTCACGTGATCCAATTTCATTACTTAATCCCAATAAACTAACCATTTTTGCAAGTTCCTTGTCAGATATTTTACAGTTGTTATGTGCTAATTTCAAGGCATAGGGATATCCTCCTACACTACTTTTGTACAATTTATTCATTATTGACTTTATTTCATCATCATCTCTATGTCCCCCTAAAAATTCTAGTTTTATGATTGGTGTGGAATCACTTAATCTCACAAATGTTGAAGAAATAACTTTATCCACACCATATTTCTTTTCAACAAATATCTTACTAAACCCAGAACCCTTTGTGATGTGATTATAATAAAAAATATCTCCTGCTAATGACCCTAGATCTTCAAACTGCTTTTTTGTATTTGATGTCTTTGCAATAAAAATTACATTGTCTCTTTTTTTTATAGTTTTTACAACTAATGCATCTAGTGATGATTGTCTTGTCATAAATTGTGAATGTAAAGAGCCATCCATTAGCACTAAATCTACAACATCGACAGTTTTTTCACACGCATCAATTTCCATTTTGCTTGCAATCTTTGAAAGATCAATATCTGAACCTAGCCCAGAGTCGTGCAAATCTACCAATACCTCTCCATTCGATTTGATGGATACTGCAGTTGTTGCCCAAAGCTCAATTCCCTGAAATTTTGTATTGTTAAAACTACTATCAATTCCAGCAGTAACCACCTCTTGTTTTGTAGGCGTAAATTCAACCCAATTCTCCTTGGCTTTTTGTAAAATTTGCTCAAATTTTGGTCCTTTTAGAATGGACAACATTTTTTCTCTATTGATAATGGCATCTTTGTAAACTGTATTTAGCACAACAATACTTTGTTGGTTCGAATAAAATCTTTAGGTTATACTGAACATTAACCTGTGTTTCACTTGAGTTAAACCCTATCCAATTCTGCCTTTCAAAACAATCTTTTCACTAGAGCCAGATGGTGTTGTAGTATCGATGTATCTGATTTCATAATCATCTCCAATGTGTATTGTTTTACCATCTATGGTTCGAGGAATCTTGATTTTTACCTCAAAGACTCCTGTATTTTTTCCAGTCTCTATCAAATAATTTGAATTTGCATCAAAAGCTGGATTTGTTAACTTGGTTCTGAGTCCACCTTCTCCTCTAAACTCTAATTGACTTAATGCTATCTTGTCTTCATTTTTGGAATCTCTGTTTGCATCTGGTTCATAAATTCTAACTGTAAATTCGTGGCCTATTCTTGAACCACCCCCAATACTTTCTACATTAGCATATGATTTTGATAATGAAACTGATTGTGTTATGGTTTGTTTGTCTCCGGTACTATCTGATGCATCCAAATATTTTATCAAAACAATATCATTTTGAGTCAATGATTTTCCATTAATGGTATCTGGTAATTGTAATTTCACATAAAATTCTCCAGTGTCTGGTCCAGTCTCTATCATAGTTGATGGACCATTAATTGCAACTCCGTTAATTGTAAATTCAAACAACCCCGCAGTTGATACTGTCTCTACTGCATTATGGGCCACATTCAAGTCATCATCTTGAATGATAAATTAATCACACTTCCAGTTGATGCTGGAACTACTTTTACACTCTCTTGCTTTTCTAGAGTCTGCGTATTTTCTAGATCTTTAATGGAAACATCTTGATTTGCAGTGACTTCATTGGTTGCTCTTACTTCAATTGTTCCAAGACCTCTTTTTTCTAATCTCTCTGCAGTATCTTCTGACACACATGCTGGAGACCCATTATTTCTAATCACCAAGCTATATCCTGCCTTACAAGAAACGTCTTCTACTGCAACCCCTCTTTTCATCTGCTTTCTTGGAGATTCTGCATCTGCAGTATTTACTAGTGCCAAAGACAAAACTAGAACAAATATAATTCCAATGATGCCTTTCCCACAGAATTCATACCATTATTTTGATTTTTTGCATAAATACATTGGTAACAAATCATACTCTAGAGACTAGAATTAATTAACTGAATATTCCCA
>JAAUVF010000049.1 GCA_012030815.1 Nanobdellota archaeon
GAATGAGCCAGAAGCTTTTGATAATTCTTTTAGTGGTCTTTGAATGCCGTCGTAAATTTGTCCAATAATGCCTGGACCTAATAGAACACTAAGTGGATTTCCTGTACCAACAACTGGTTCACCTGGTTTTAATCCACTTGTAGATTCATAAACTTGAATAAATGCAACATCGCCAGTTAGACGAATAACTTCGCCGACTAATTTTGAGTTACCAACGGTAACGGTTTCATACATTTTGGCATCAGACATTCCATCGGCCTTTACTGCAGGACCACTTACCCAAACAATTCTACCTTGAGCTGCCATCTAATTACCTACTCCGAATTTTGTGGCAATTTCTTTCCTTATTAAAGGCTTCATACGCTGAATTCTTGCATCAAGAGTATTGTCAAATTTCATTGCACCTTCTTTTGATTTTACTGTAATACCACCAAGACAATCAATTGTTTCAGAAGATAGTTCTGCTCCAGGATATTTAGACAGTAAAGACTGCACTACACTTTTGTCTTTAGAATTTGTATAAACTGTAACTTTAGTTGTACCTAAAATTTTAGTTGATTCATCCAACAAGGTTTTGATTAGATTAGAATATTCGTTATTGCGATCCATTTTTGAGATTTGGTCTATTGCTTTTGCAAATACATCGTCTACGGCTTTCTCTAATACCAAAAGTTTGCTATTTCTAGCCTCAATATCTGAACCACCAATTAGCTGTTTTTCGATCTTATCTGCCTCTTTTTTACCATCTGATATGATTTTATCATATTCTCTCTCTAATTTAGGAACAGAATTATCAAGAATCTGCTTAGATTCAGAGAGAGATGATTGAAGATTCGTAGTGATCTCTTTTTCGGTTTGAGTGAGAATTTTGTCAATTGTGTGTTCTAATGCAGAATTAGATCCCAATGTCACGAATTAATCCATAATGGATTTTAATGTTTGGGAAAACGAGATTCAGAAAGATATTAAAATCAATGAAAATATCGATGGATATCTTGGTAGTAGCTGATCTAAAAATTGGAAGTGTAATATTACCTAGAAGTGAGTCTCCAAAAGCAATTTCTAGATTAACTGAATTTGAGTGGTTTCATAAGATAGATACAGAAAATGACTTGGTTACTCCAGAAATAGACGATCTTCTTTTAGAGGCTCAAAAAACATATCAATCAATCGATGAAGTTGTTAAAGGATTAGGGATTCCAATAACAGTAGGAATTCTAGAAATTATGTTCAAAGGAACTGTAATCAAAAAGAAAGACTATGAACTAGACGAAATTGAAGACATGGTAAATGACTTAAAAAATAGAAGTCCTTCCATCATAGATGAGTCTTCAAAACTATTACATGAACAAGCAAACACTAAACGTTCACTTGAAGAGTATAGATCATTAAAAGAGACTCTTGAAGTTGCTCGAAAATTAAAGATAGATCTAAACGGATTTGGTCTAATGAAATATTTTTACACAAACCTTTTTGTGATCAATTCTTCAGACTATGAAGAAATCAGTAGAGCATTAGAAGGAATTACATTTTATAAATATGATTTAGAAAGTAAAGACAAGGCTGCAATTTTAATTATTTCAGATATAGAAGATTCAGAAAAAGCTCTTAAGGTACTAAGAGGATTTAATGCAAATCCATTTGTTATTCCTCAGGGGATTCCACAAATTCCAACTGAAGCATATGCCATGGCAGAAGCAAAAATAAAAGAACTTACTGAAAAACAAGCATCAACTGCAAAACAAATTGCTGTAATTAAAAAGAAAATTAGACGCGATATTTTATCCCTTTATGAAGAAGCACAGATTGCAAAAGATGTTCTTGAAACGCTTAGAAAACCTGGAGGCACTAAACACTTTGCAGTTATTCAAGGATACATTCCAAGTAAAATGGAAGAAAAATTCAAAGAAACTACAAAACAGTGGATGTCAATTACTGAGGATATTACTGATCCGAAACTACAAGAGCAAACTCCAACATTATTTGATAACAAAAAATTTGTAAGAACATTTGAGGTAATCACACAAAGTCAAGGTATACCAAAAAAAGGCGAAGCAGATCCAACTCCCATGATTGCTTTGATGTGGCCAATTTTCTATGGACTAATGTTTGCAGATATGGGTCACGGTTTATTGCTAATGGGAATGGGTTTGCTTTTCAAGGTAAAAGGGCAAGGGAATCTTTCAAGATGGGGAATGTTGATTGCAATATCTGGTGCCTCTGCTGCCATAGCAGGTGTAGGTGCTGGAGAAATGTTTGGATATCATCTTGATCATATGGGACCATTTGAAGGATTATTGGAAAAAGGAGGAGCATTACATTCAGTTAGTTGGATAGTTGGAATACTAAGTGTTGCAGAATTAACATTTGATCAAGTCATTAACATTCTCAAAGTATCATTATTCATTGGAATTATTCATTTGGTTTGGGCAATGGTTCTACGCGTCAAGAGATTAGCGCATGAAGGACATAAATTAGTAATGTACATGGAAGCAATTCCAAATATCACACTCTACGGCGGAATTGTTGTAGTGATGATGTGTGCTATTGGTTCACAGTATGATGTTATGAACATGTATTCCAAAGTTCATACCGAAGCTGTACCATGGGTCACAGTATTTTTAGGAGATTGGGCTCAAGTTTGGATTGTAACAAGAATTGCAGTTGTTGTAGTTATTGCATCAATGGTATTGATGATGGTTGGTGGAATTTTACATGCAAAGAAACATCCAGAAGATGGTGGTTCTGCAGCAAATGTTGTGATGGAAGTATTTCTCGGTAAAACAGTTGAAAGTTTAGCTCACACAATCAGTTATGCTCGACTTGGTATTATGTTACTAGTGCACGCTGCATTGCTAATGACGGTAAATAATGCATTTGTTTCATTAGGTGGAGCAAGCTCAGGAGCAGCAATAGCAATGATAGTTGGAGGAAACTTGGGAATTATGATGATTGAAGGGTTAATTGTTTACATCCAGTCACTTAGATTGCACTTGTATGAGTTCTTTACAAAATGGTATACAGGTGGCTCTCAACCATTTAGACAAATCAGACCAGAATTGATTTACAATCAATTTGTTTGGAAGAAAAAATAAATCATTTTTTAATCTCTAGTAAAGTATCCTTTTTCTAACAATTATATCTCTACATCAATCGATAAGGCTTGATGATTAGAGGACTAGTTGCTTCAATGAGTTTAACGATGGTTTTAGTTTTTGGTTTACTTTTTGCATTACTTGCTGGTTTGAGTTTCTATCTCGATCTTGGAATTTTTCTCACCGTAGGTATGGCAGTAGGTTTAGGTTTGTTCCAATGGGCAATAGGACCATCAATAGTAAGATGGAGTACAAACATGAGTCCATTAAACAGAGATGAGTTTCCATGGATTGAAGAAACAACTCATGAAATATGTCTCAAAAATAAAGTAAAACTTCCAAAAATAACAATAGCAAATACTAGTATGCCTAATGCTTTTGTTTTTGGCAGAACTAGTAAATCTGCAACACTAACTCTAACTCGTGGATTACTAAAGACGTTGACAAAAGATGAGGTTAGAGGGGTTATCGCTCATGAAATAGGCCACATAAAGCATAACGATATGGTTGTAATGACAATTATCTCAGTGATTCCAACTATTGCGTATTTTATTGCATTATCTACTATGTTTAGTAGATCAAGAAATCAAGGGAGTGGTGCAGTTTTAATTGGAATAGGTGCATTTGCAGTATATTTTATAACAAATCTTTTGATATTGTATTTTTCACGACTCAGAGAATTTTATGCAGATAATTTTGCTGGAAGACAAGTAAAACCATCAATACTTGCCAATGCATTAGCCAAGATTACTTATGGATTGAGTATAGAAAAACAACAAGCAAAAAATTCTACATTACGTTCATTTTATGCAGTTGATCCTATCTCATCAAGTTATGAAGTTACAAAATTTGCATCATATTACAAAGATCAACATATTTCAGAAGAGGAAGTGAAAAAGCAATGGATTGGGAACGAAATAGTAGCTTTAGCAAATTTGGGGAGATTTTCAGAACACATCCGTTGACTTACAAAAGAATTGAAAAATTGTATCAAATGGAAAAAGGATTATCTTAAAATCTAGATGTGAGTTTTAATAGAATGTAATAAAAAATAGATTGTGGGTTTGTTACCCACCTGATTGTTTGTCAATCTTCTGGTTGCCAAACCTGTTTGCCGAAATTGATGAAATTTTCTCAAATGAAGTTTTGAGAGATGTTTTTAGATTTGAGATTGGTTGTGTGAATGAAAGATTTTTCATCCTTATTCATCTTCATGTTATTCTACTGACACTAGCTTGCCTTGAGGTTTTTCCTTGGCAAGTGACAATGTCAGCTCCAATATTCCGTTTGTGTATTTGGCTTTGGCAGAATTTTCATCTACTTTTGATGGTAGAGGAATTTTCTTTTCATACTTTCTGTCGTTGTGTTCTGCTGAGAGCAAGACCATTTTATCTGACACATTTAACTTGATGTCAGATTTTTCAATTCCTGGCATCTCAGAAACTATCTTGAGAGTATGGTTTTTTTCGTCTACTGAAACATCAACGTATGGATCTCTCACTGTAGAATCAGTAAGATATCTCGTAGGTTTTGTATTTCCCCATTCAGTAATATGAGGAACACCGTCTCCCCCTACAGTTTTTACATAACCGTAGTAATACGGGCCCACAGTTTGGACTGTACCTCCAATGGGGTTTTCGAAAATATCGCCCATTGAAAAAAAGGGATTCGATAATCTTCGAAATGCTGTTTCGAATTGGTCATCAAACATCTTTTAATCACCGAGTTAGTGTAATAGAGATTACAAAATATAAATTTTTTGCATAAATGGTTTTTTACTGACAATATGTCATATTTATTACAACATTTAAATACATCTAGGATAAAATATTTCAAAATGACAAGTGTAATTTTAGAATACGAAAATCAAGCTAAACCAAAAGCAGAAAGACAAGTTACCTATTTTTGCAGATTATGTCGTGAATATGGGATTAAAACTAGAAAGTCACATTTGCAAAATTACCATAACGCAAATAGAGATACTGTAACCAAACGAAGCAACAATGATCTTGTTGATGTAATATTTATTGAATCAAAGTAGTAAAACTATTCAAAATTATAAAAATTGAAACTTAAGACCAAAAACGATTAGTTTTGTGGTGACAGCTTCAATGAACATCATATTACAAATTAGTATTTAGCGAATACTAATGATTACTATGAATGATTTCTACGAGAGTCTTTTATGCAAATATTCCTAAATGATAAACAGTACACAACGAAGCCATACGTTTACCTACGACCAGTCCATGATTGGGCAATTTGGCCCAATCTTTTTAATTTACAGTTTTTATTTTCTATTAGTAACTCAGTATGATTTCAATAATTATTTGAATATCAAATACAATCAGTTGATTTTCCAAATACTTGCTCAAGAGTTCGGGGCTTACCGTCCTTAAACACTTCACAACTGCAATACTTCATTGAAAAAGCAGCCATCTGCATAATTATTTGGCTTTAATGCTTTACCTTTTTCAGTGACAGTGTATTCTATTCTGATTGGCGTTTCATTGTATACGGTTCTTTTGATGATTTCACTTTTTTCCATCTCTTTTAGACGGACAGAAAGTGTTTTTGGGTTTATTCCTTCAACTGATTCTAAAAACTCGTTAAATCTACTTTGACCAAGTAGAGTAATATTTCGAAGAATATGTATTGTGAATTTTTTTCCAATAATTTTGAAAGTATTATCTACAGGACAACATTGTATCTGATCTGATATTGCTTTTAGTTCCTGTGGCATCAACTTACCAAAACCTCATCTGCTTTCATTGTAGTAACTTTCTAATTAATATACTTACCTTTCTATAGTTACTATAAGAAAGTAATATGGAATGCACAGACGGAACATGCAAAACAGAAAACACAGAAAAATTGTGCCTGTGGTTCTAGCAAATCATACGATGATTGTTGTGGATGTCAGACAATGGATCCAATACAACATGCTATGATGAGTTGGCACAAGGCATTTTTTGCAGCACACCATGATGCAATGACTGACAGAATGAGAAAGAGAATTGAAGCCGCATATGGCCCAACAATGGACAAGGCAGCAGATGCTGTTTTTGAAGCAATGGGAAAGATGTGGAGTTCAATGCTTACTCAGGCAGAAGCAAAACAAGAAGTTGCATTAAAGTTGCAAAAAATATTCTCAGAAACAAATAGGAAGTAATTCCTTTTTTTCTTTTTTTTCTCCTTGTTTTTAACTAATCAATTCTTTGATATTCTGAAATTCTCCAGCAATGATCGTAAGTGAATAAATCAACTCCGCCTAGTCTGTCAATCCATTTTGCAACAACCTCATCAGCGCATTGTTGTGTGATAGTATCAGCATAGATTTGGAATGCTAACCATATATTAGAGAAACCAACTTCTTGTCCAATTTCCATAAAAGATAATCCTTGATTTGCTTTACTAGCACTTGCTTGAATGTCTTGAAAGTATTCTTTTTGGATTTCAACATCTTCTGCAGTTCCTAAACGTGTAAGATGTCCTCCAATGTATGTATCAAAATTATATTCTAGAACTTTGTCATGTGCTGCAAGAAATTCTGTAACATCTTGTGCCATTGCTAAATCTTTGAATGGAGTCCATCCAGGAAATATCACATCAACTAACATCAGAACTTTTTGAGTTGGTGCATAGATGAAGATGTTTCCTGGTTCATGCAT
>JAAUVF010000050.1 GCA_012030815.1 Nanobdellota archaeon
TGTCCCCATACTTGATGTTTTAATTCTGAACCATTTTCCAATATTTTTCATCAAGACTCTCATTTATTTTTCCAATTACATCATCGATATGTTTTTTTGATTTTTTAGTTATGTCTTGATTATTTTTTAAATTCTCTAAACTTTCTAATATTGCTTGTTTTTCTTGTTTTAATTCTAACCCATAAATTTCATTATTTAATGAATTGAACCCTGAAATTAATATTATTGATAAAATAATTCCAAAAAATTTTTTTTCATTTTTATTTGCTTTTCTTTTTTACCTGTTTTCTTTTTAATAACTGTTCTATTCTATATTGTGTCTTTCGTAGGTGATGTTTATTTTCATATGGGTCAATGGCAGTTATTTTAAAACAGTAGATTCTTATCTAAAAATTTTTAGGGAAACAATATGGCTAAAAATTTAAACAAAATTCTTACGTGCTTGTTTACTTTAATCATTCTAAAAAATGGCTTGTTAAAATCTCAAAAAAAAGAATCACTTCATACTCACATAGGTGTCATAAAACATGCAGATGCTATAGGCAAAGAATATGGCTCTAGATTAGTTACCAACAAAGACAAGTATGTCTATCTAATCGAACCAACAATGTATGATTATGTCATGAAGATTCAACATGGCACGCAAATAGTATATCCTAAAGATATTGGTTACATTATTGCAAGAGCCGGAATTGGTAGTGGTCAGAAAATTCTAGAAATAGGCACTGGTAGTGGTTCATTGACTTCTTTTGTTGCAAGCGTTGTAAAACCAAGAGGACATGTATACACTTTTGATGTTGATGATAATTTTATGAAGATAGCTGAAAAAAATATCAAAAAAGCTGGAATGTCCAAATACGTTACTCAACAAAAACTAGATTTGAAAACTGCAAAAAAATTACCCGTTGCAGAAATGGATGTAGCTTTAATTGACCTTGGTGACCCCTGGACTGTTCTTCCGCAAGTTAGAAAAATGCTCAAAGGAAGTGGTGCTATTTTTGCAATTTGCCCAACAATGAATCAGCTTGAAAAATTAACTATTGGACTAGTTGAAAATGAATTTACTGATATTGAATCAACTGAACACATTATTAGAACGATTGAGGCACGTGAAGGAAAAACAAGACATTCTTTTCAAGGAATAGGCCATACTACGTATCTCTGCTATGCAAGAAAGGCATTTTTTGGAAGGGGCTCAAAGAAAAAAACTGAATCATTTGTTGAATCTGAGACTGAAGAGATAGAATCTGACGCTGATTCCAGCTAAATTTACCCTTAAATTAAAACAAGATTTATTCCTCTGATGTTTCAAATATTGTATTGGCAAGAAAACTGCTTCAATCTACAGTCGTTAAAAAATTCATTCCTGCACGAAAGGCAAAATCCCGTAAAGGTGATAATGGAACTGTTTTGGTAATTGGTGGTAGTTACATCTATCATGGTGCTCCGATTTTATCGTCTATTGCAGCATTACGATGTGGTGTTGACCTAGTTTACACTTCTGTTCCTAAAGTTAATGTTTCATCTACAAGATCTGTATCTCCTAATCTTATTGTAATTCCTCTTGTTGATCAAAAATTAACCCGGGGCGCTGTTAACAAACTTCTTGGTGCGATTCCCAATAAATTGGATTCTGCAACAATTGGTATGGGACTTGCAGTTCAAGAGCGTGGTTCTTTGTTACTTTTGATAAAATCTCTTTTAGATCGTGATGTGAGACTTTCATTGGATGCAAGTGCGCTTGTTCCTGAAGTATTGCCACTTTTAGCTGACAAAAATGTTGTAGTGACTCCTCATGCTGGAGAGTTTAAGCGATTATTTGGAATCGCACCACCTGATTCTAAAAAAGATAGAATAACTTTAGTTGAAAAAAATGCTAAAGATAACGGAATTGTTGTATTGCTTAAAGGTGCAAACTGACATTGTTTCTGATGGCACTACAACATATCTAAATGAAAAGAAGACTCCTGGAATGACTGTTGGCGGAACTGGCGATGTCTTATCTGGCTTAGTTGCAGGAATGCTTTCAAAAAATCGCAATGCATTAGAATCTGCTGCATCTGCTACTTTTATCAACGGATTAGCTGGGAAAGCAACTCAAAAGAAATTTGGATTGCATATGACTTCTATGGATCTGCTAGAGGAGCTTGCAGGTGTCATGAAACCATTTGATAGAATTGTGTGAATAAAATGAATGCCTTAAAGCACATTGATGCACATATGGAAATTTAATTTTTGAATTACAAACTTTAATTCAGCAACCAAGCGTTTCTGCAAAAAATGAGGGAATTGAAGACTGTGCACAATTGGTCAAAAAAATATTGAAAAACTCTGGAATTAAATCAGAAATTTTGAGACTGAAAAATGCAGCACCTATAGTTTATGGGGAAATAAAATCAAAGAAAAATCCAAACAAAACTTTGATGTTTTACAATCATTATGATGTTCAACCTGTGGAGCCAATTGATTTGTGGGATGATCCACCATTAGTGGAAAATAAAAGGAAACAAAGTTTTTGGAAGAGGTTCATCGGATGATAAAGGAGAACTAATTACAAGAATAAAGGCAGTTGAAGCATCTCTCAAAACAACTGGTGATGTTCCATGCAATATTAAATTTGTAATAGAAGGTGAAGAAGAAACTGGCAGTGCTCATATTGATCAATATCTGAAAAAATATCAAAAGAAATTTTCATGCGATGGTGTGATCTGGGAATTTGGCTATGTTGATTCCAAGAATAGACCTATCATTGGTCTTGGCATGAAGGGACTGCTGTATGTTGAACTCTCTGTTAAAGAATCAATCCGTGATGCTCACTCTAGTTTAGCAGTTTTGATAAAAAATCCTGCATGGAGATTAATTGAAGCTGTCCATACGCTAAGGGATTCTGATGGAAAGATTCTCATAAAAAACTGGTATGATGAAGTATCTCCTCTCTCAAAAACAGATTTGGAAATAATATCAAAAGAACCATTTGATGAACAATCATTTAAAAAAGAATTTGGAGTAAAATCATTTGTAGGTAATCTGAGAGGACTAGATGCTAAAAAGGCTCTAGTGGGTAATGCCACTTGTAATATCGCTGGGTTTGTATCTGGTTATACTGGAGATGGTGCAAAAACAGTACTTCCTGGAAGTGCGCTAGTCAAAATTGATTTTAGATTGGTTCCAAAAATGGATCCAAAAAAACAAGTTCTCCGATTAAAAAAACATTTGAAATCAAAAGGATATGGCGACGTATCTGTTAAAATTTATCACGGTGAAGCAGCTGCTCGCACAAATCCATCTGACCCATTTGTTTCTAAAGTAAAGGAAGCCGCTGATCAATCATTTGGAAAATCTATTATCAATGTCTCAAATGCTGGTACTGGTCCCATGCATTCTTTTGTAAAAGTTTTGCATGCTCCTTGCATTTCAATTGGTAGTACATACATGTTTTCTAGAATACACTCACCAAATGAATTTGCAAGAATTGATCTATTGAAAAAAACCACAAAATGCATCTATCTTATAATGGAAAAATTTGGAAAAGACTAGTGTAGACATCTAGGTATTTTCTTGATAAGATGTGCAAGTGATACTCTTCCTGGACCTGCAGTAATTATCCATAATGAACCTGCAAGTAATACTAGATCTATTGCATATCCGCCCTGTCCTGTAAGATTTTCTGCACCCTTGACTACAAATATTGCCCCTAACATGATAATTGCAAGCAACGAAGCTGAAATTCTACTTAGAACTCCTATGATTAATAGAATTCCTGAAACTACTTCTGCAAGAGCAATTGGAATTTGCATCTCTACCGGAATGCCCAGATTGCCTAGCATTCCTGCAAATCCTGGTGCAAACTTTCCAGATCCTTGTACTATGAAAATTACTCCAATGGCTGCTCTGATGCCCCATTGCGTGATGTCGTTTAATTTTGTATTGTGGATGCTGGATTCAGTCAACACGAATTTATCTTTTTTACTGTATAAAATATTTTACATTGTTTTTTAGATCAAAAAGGAGAAAGCCCTTTATTATGCTGTGAAATCATTTGAATTATGTCTATGTATATGCCCGGAGCAACGGCTGTGGGAATTACTTTTAGCGGTGGTATTGTTCTTGCAAGTGAAAAAGGATCGCATTTGGAAACTTTCTTGTAAGCAAATCCTCCAAAAAGACGTTTTCAATTACGTCTAAAGTGGGAGCTGCATGTGCTGGTCTTGTCGCTGATATGCAAATTTTGACATTACAAATTGCGGCACTTGCAAAAATTAGAAAAATGGAACTCAAAAGAGACGTTCCTCCAAATACTGTTGCTAAAATGATGTCAAACATGATGTATGAAAGACGCTATTTTCCATTACTCACTCAAGTAATTGTAGGAGGCGTCGTTGATGAACCTATTTTGTATACTCTTGACCCATTAGGTTCTGTTCTTCCAGATGAATATGCTGCAGTTGGAACTGGCGCTGAAATGGCATTGGGTGTATTAGATCCACAATTCAAACCAAATATGACTCAAGAAGAAGCCGTCGACCTGGCAAAGAGAGCTGTTAGATCTGCAGCACTTCGTGATTCTGCAAGTGGTGATGGACTTGACATTCTCATTGTCACAAAAGATGGAACTAAAGAATACACTGAAAAAATCTAGTCTGAAATACAAAATTTAGATCCAACATTTTCAAATTATTACTTCAAATTTACTTTAAAGTAAAATTATCTAGATTTAATTTGCCATATTGAAGTAATCTCAATCACTAACTTGTGGGCAGTATAACTCAATGCAACTGTACTTCAAATTCTATTTGTCTGTTTCACTATTCAATGATTCATCCAACCTCTGTTAAGACTCATACAATTTCAAATTTGAAAAGATCAAAATAGATTAATCATAAATTGTTTTTCCAATTTCCCAAAACTTGTCAGATATGTAATGCATGTTTTTTATGACTTCTCCTTTCTCCATTTTTTCTAATTCGGAACTTGCAACAAGTGACACTCCAACTGCCAAAAACTTGTGTTGTGACTCTTCAACGATGCATACAATTTTTTCTTTTTCAAATTCTCCATGGGTTTTGATTCCTGGTCTCATGACATTTGCACCCTTACACATGAATTTCACTGCCCCCATGTCTACAGTTACATGGGGAAATTTTTCAAGTAACGGGGTTTCTGACAAAAATGGGACAAATTCGTCATTAATTTTTAAAATCTTAATTCCTTGACCCATGATTATTTGTGCGTCCTCTGTAATTTCATGAACTTTAAGATTTTTTATTTTGGGAAATTCAATCCCCCACTTTTCTGAAACTGTTTTTAAAAGTGTGGCTGTTTCACTTTTTGAAATTAAATTGGATTTCAAATTTTTACAATCTCTTGTCTTATGTCTAATAGGTCTCTTAGGATGGAACTTGCTGTCTCCATACCTCCTGCACCTTTACCAATGATTGTTTGAGTACCTGAATGCTCTGATGTAAATGCAATTGCGTTTAATGTTCCGTTGACACATAATGGATCATCTACTGACACTTCTTTTGGTTCTACAATGAGCTCTTTATTGCATGAAGCAATTAGTTTTATTGCACAATTGTTTTTCTTTGCTTTTTTAACATCTTCTTCTGTAACATTACGAATTCCTTTACAAACTATGTCTGGCATTGTTACTTTCATATCCATTACCCAGTTTGCAAGGATTACTAATTTTGCAGCCGCATCCAATCCATCTAAATCCAGTGCTTCATCTGCCTCTACATACCCTTTATCCTTGGCATCTTTTAGAGCCGTAGCAAACGATGACCCGTTTGCCATGTTTGTTAGAATGTAATTTGTAGTTCCGTTTAATATTCCTGAAAAAGAGCTTATTTTTTCTCCTCTCAAGCTATTTTTTGCATAATCTAAGATTGGTGTTCCTCCACCAACAGTACCACTGAATTTGAATGTGACCTGATTGTAAATAGCTAATTCCATTAATGATGGAAATGCTAATGCCAATGGACCTTTATTCACTGATATGACATGCATCCCTTGTTTCATTGCAGATACTATGTGAGTCATTCCCGGCTCTGCATCTTTGTAATTACTAGCTGTTGTTTCAATCAATACATCTGCATCTAGATTTTTGATCATGTCTATTCCTGACATGTTGTTTTTTGTATTTGCATAATTTTTTACTGTTCCAGTTTTTTCTTTACTTCAATCAGTTTTTCTAATTCTAATCCTGATTGATCCACTGCACTGCCCTTACTATCAAATACCCCCACCACTCTTGGTTTTAATCCATATTCTGCATAAAGATCCTCTGATCTTGAATCGAATAATTTTACCAAGCTCTGGCCTACTACACCAAAACCACAAAGTATTATTCTCAAATTACTTCATTCCTTTTTGATTTAATACTTTGATTCATTTCTTGATTTTCTTATCATTGATTGTGTTTTATTAATAATTTTTTGAATGCTTTTCAGCACATGCTCATTAGTGCCTAACATTAACATGACCTCATTCATCTTTTTTCTCAAGATCAAGTGAAATCGAGTTAATACAATATCTGAGATTGGTTGGCTTTGGTCCATCATCAAAGACGTGGCCTAAATGTGCACCACATTTCTTACAGTTTACCTCTGTCCGTACCATTCCATAAGTATTGTCTGATATGTATTCGATTTTTTCATCTGAAAGAGGTTGCCAAAA
>JAAUVF010000051.1 GCA_012030815.1 Nanobdellota archaeon
TATTTTTTATTTCATCTTGAGTTGCATCATGTGAAATCTCTAATATTTTATAGTAATCCGGTAGCGTTGAGTTTTGAAATGCATCTCTGAATTCCTTGTTTTCTTTCGATTTATTTCTGGTTCCAAATTCTTCATAATCATCTGACCAATCAGAATGATATTTTTCATATGTTTTATCATTTTTTGAATCCAGTTCTTTGTCATCATACGATGTTTTTTCCTTAAAATTATGTCTCTTGCTAGATATACAAAAAGTAGAATTACAGCTATTGCAAATCCTGCAAATAGCATTATTTTCTGTTCATCTGTTACAACCATCTCCATCTGTAATTTTCCAGTGTTCTCTGTTTGAGCAGATACATTTTGAATCATACAGATAAGAATTACACTTGATACTATGATGCTAAATTTTTTCATTTTATTATGCTAGTCTAAAGTCTTCTTTAGCAGTATTTAGAACTACGTGAGTTATGGTGTTTTCTATGTTTTGAATTGATGCTATTCCCTTTACAAATTCACTTAATTCATCACGTGATTTGAATTTTGCAATTACTAGAGTATCTGTATTTCCTGTAATGTCGTAAACTCCACAGACATTTTCAATTTTTGCAATCTCCATCTCAATATCTATGATTTTGTCTTTTTTTGCAATGATTTCAATTATGGCAGTTAGAGTATAGCCTAATTTTTCGTGGTCTATTATTGCCGTATATCCTTTGATTATCTTTTCTTTTTCCAGCTTCTTTATTCTTGATAATATCGTAACTGTTGACATCCCAAGCTTTAATCCTAATTGTCTTGCAGATAATCTTGCATCTACCAATAAATTTTTGAGAATTCTTTCATCATTTTTATCCAAATTCATATTATCATATATGCTAAAAATACATTTAAATTTTTAGCAATTTGTTTAATACCTGTTTACTTTTCTGAATGTTTTATATGCTATTCACCCAGTGACTACTTTATCTTTAAAACATAGAATCAGTAACTCTCACTGTATTGCAAATTAATGAGCTTGTTTTAAAAGGCCAAAATTCTTTAAAATCTGGAAGTTTTGAGGAGGCATTGGCTTGCTTTGAGCAAGCACTACTTTTGAACCAAAACGATCCCGATTTGTGGAATTTTAAGGCTGTAGCATTACGCAGCTTAGGTCGATATGAGGAGGCATTGGAATGCTTTAACAAATCCCTAAAGATAGATCCTAGAGATAAACACGCATCCTGAACTGTTTTTTATTTGGACTGATATTACGATTAATAGAAAAGCGATCTTGACTGCACTTACAAACGAGCACAAATAAATAATTCTTTATTTCCTACTAGTTATTATATCGAAGCAATAAGTGATACTATCATGGTTTTAAAGTCTGTTAATGTTGATAACTGTCCGCGTTGTGCAAAAAACGCATTACTAACTGATGATGTTACTGGGGAGCGATTTTGTGGTAAATGTGGCTATGTAATTTCTGAAAAATCTCAGGAATCAGGTCCTGAATGGCGTTCTTTTACACAAGACGAACATGGAAACAAAGCCAGAGCCGGAGCTCCAACCTCACTAACTATGCACGATATGGGATTATCTACAATCATTAATCCTATGAATAAAGACGCATCTGGAAAACCCCTTACTGCATCAATGAAAAGTACCATTGAACGATTAAGAACATGGGATAGTAGAAGTCAGGTCCATGAATCCGTTGATAGAAATCTCAGACAAGCATTAAGTGAACTAAATAGATTAAAAGATAAACTTGCACTTTCTGATGCTGTAATTGAAAAGGCAGCTTACATTTACAGAAAAGCAATTGAGAAAAAACTAGTTCGAGGAAGATCCATATCTGCAATGATTGCATCAGCACTTTATGCAGCTTGCAGAGACACTGAAACTCCAAGAACCTTAAACGATGTCGGCGAAGCTGCAAATCTAAAGAAAAAAGACATTGCAAGATGCTATAGATTATTGCATAGAGAATTGGATCTAAAAATGCCTGTAGTTGACCCCATTCAATGTGTTGCCAGAATTGCAAGTAGAATTGGAATTACCGAAAAAACAAAACGTTATGCAGCTAAAGTTCTAAAAATATCCCAAGAACATGAGGAATCTGCAGGTAAGGATCCAATGGGATTGGCAGCAGCTGCACTATACTTGGCATGTGTTAAAAATGGCGAAGATATAACTCAGCGCGATATTGCTGAAGCCGCTAGTGTGACTGAAGTTACCATTCGAAATAGGTACAAAGGTCTGAAATTAGATCAAAATATGGAACTATAATTTCCAGTCAAAATATTTACAAATTTTTGCAAATCTGATGATCGTATCTGATAAACAACTTTAAATCCATAATTTTTCTGCTGTCTTTTAATTGAACATTCCAGAAATCATTCATGATGCTAGTGAATTTGGATTAAAAATTAACAAGTTAGATGACTTGGATGAAGAGATTCTAGCAGACATGCATCAATCTATTTTAGAATACAAAGAAAATAGAAACAATCTTCATAATATTGATTATCTGTGGTAGGTAATTTTTTTATTTTAGAAAGTGTATAGTGGATTATGAGACTGGCAAAAAACTGTCTTGTCTGTGAGCGAAGTTTTATTGGATTTGAGAAATACTGTAGTATCTGTAGTCAGGAACAAGCCTATCGTAAAAAGTGATTTTTATTTTTAAACTGTTTTGATACTTGAAACTGCTTTTGTAATTATATGGTAGTTTTATGATGCTCTGACTAATTGTCAATCTATATTATTGATAAAGTGTTATCAAAGATGCCTTGAGTAGAGAATTTGATAAGATGGTGTCTCAAGCTTATGACCTTTGCGAAGATGGCAATTATTTGGATGCTCTAAAGATGTATGATTTGGCGCTAAAACAAGAACCTGAAAATCTTAACGTGTTAATAGACAAAGGCGTTACATTGCAAAATCTGGGTAGAATAAAGCAGGCCATAAAATATTATGATAAAGCATTATTTCTTGATCCAAAAAATATCAATGCTCTGGTGAACAAGGGTGCATCATTGCACACAAATGGTAAATATCAAGATGCAATTGATTGCTATGATTTAGCTCTTAAAATTGATAAAAAACATGCAATGGCATTGGCTTACAAAGGATTGTCTTTAGGAGAAATGGGAAATTTACATGATGCCTTAAAGCACTTCAAAAAAGCATTATCAATTGATAGTGATTATGATCTTGCTAATATTAGCAAAGAAATGGTTAAAGAATTACTAAAATCAATTAAACAACAAAAATCTAAAACACAGTGACATCGCCTGGTGCAGGTTCTCGTTTACTGTTATTTTCATGCGACTCAAAAAATTCTTTATGTTCTAAATTTTGATGTTCTCTGAGTTTTCGATATCGTCAAACCCATATAGCACAAATAACATTTTGGCTTGTGTTCATCAACAAATGGAAGTACCATGATGTTTATGGTTGTTTACCTACTTATTTCTTGAGACTGATGGTTAAGGATTATATCCTTTAAGAAATGACTTGTTATGTGCTAGATCAACTAATATCTGAAATCTAAGGCTCTGGATAGGGCAATTGCTGGTGAAGAACTGACATATGATGATGGTATTGAATTGATGAATTATGATAATTTACATGTACTAAGTGCAGTTGCCGATATTACAAGAAAAAAATTAGTTGGTGACACTGTAACATTTGCAGCATCATATTACATGAACTATACAAATGTCTGCGCTGCTAGCTGCCAAATGTGTGCATTTTATAGAAAAGATGGAGCAGATGACGCATATACTCTTACTCCTCAACAAATTGAACAACGTGTATCTATTGCCAAAACAATGGGTGCTACTGAAGTTCACATTGTAGGTGGATTTCATCCTACACTTCCTTTGGAATATTATGAAGACATGATGAGAGTAATTAAGAAAAATCATCCTCAACTAAACATCAAAGCACTCACCGCTGCAGAAATTTTCTTTTTTATCCAAACTAACAAAAAACTCTGTTAAGGAAGTTCTCTCTCGTCTAAAGGCTGCAGGTCTTGACTCAATGCCTGGCGGAGGTGCTGAATTGTTCCATCCTGAAATCAGGGGAAAGATTGTTAGAGGCAAGTGTACTGGTCAGGAATGGCTAGATACAATTGAACAAGCACACAACCTTGGAATCAAAATGCAATGTCACAATGCTTTATGGGCATATTGAAAAGCCATCTCATATTGTTGATCATCTAATAAAAATTCGTGAATTGCAAAAAAGACTCAAGGATTTATCACTCTAATTCCTTTAAAGTTTAGTCTAGATAATACTGAACTTGAACAAGAACACTTGGTAAATCATGAGTGCTCATCTGTTTACGATTTGAGAATTATTGCATTATCCCGATTAATGCTTGCAAATGTTTTGAATAATATCTCAGTTTATTGGGTAGCATATGGAAAGAAACTCGCACAAGTTGCACTATCTAATGGTGGAAATGATTTAGTTGGAACAGCATTTTCTGAAGAAATTTACCGTGCAGCTGGAAAACCTACCACATCATCTGTAGAAGAATTAGCTACAACTGTAAAAGAGATTGGACGAAATCCTGCACAACGTGATAGTCATTTTAATGTAATTAGAAAGTTCTAGTTTTTATAAAATATTTTTAATTGATTCTATTTTCCAACATATGCAAATACTGGATACACATTTCGTGTTTTTGTAGATTTGTATTTCCAATCAAATTTTTCTAAATCCAATCGTACAAAATACTCTTGAACAGAATTATGTAGTTTTGTGTAAACATCCTCACCTATCATTATTTGATCAGGCTGCGCTAAATTTTGAATTTTAGCTGCCATGCTAATTGATGGCCCTAAAATATCAACGTGTGATTCTTTAAGATCATCACCGTATCGTACTATTGTATTTTCACCGTAATCTATGCCAATTTTTACTCTTAATTCCGGCAAGTTATTGTTTTTTAAAATTGGATTTATTCCAAGTTTGAGAATTTTTAGCATTGATTCGGCACATGTAACTGCTCTATTTGCAACCGAAGCAGAGAGGTCTTCAGCAACAAAATATCCGATTACTGCATCGCCTACAAATTTCAATACAAAACCATCATGACGTTTAATCACATAAGCCATCTCTTGGGCAAATGTGGTAAAAACAAGTGCCAGTTTTTCTTTAGGCAAATTCAAAATCATATCTGTGGATCCTACTAAATCTACAAACAACACTGTCATGTTCATACTTTTCAATATTCTTTCTCTGAGAAATATTTCTGAATCTTCAGTTACTGTAGAATATAAAAATTCATGATTTAGTGATTTTAACACTCGACTGTTTACTTCGGCAATTAGTGTTTCAGAATCTACAACTTTTTCTCCACCACGACCAAGCAGCATGTCGACTATGCTTGGAGTTTTGCTGAGAGTAAATGATCAATGCCTTGCTTTGCTATCTCTTTTGCATCACTGTCATCCATTATTACTCTAACATCATATTGCTTTAAAATGGATTTGTTTTTCAAATTAAAAAGATTTGTTCATTTATGATGAAAGCATGTTTGCTTTAAAATTAAATTTACAAGTCAGGTCATTGGCTTTTTTTCTTCTTTTTCTGGACTTCCTTTCTTTTTTTCTTCTTGCACCAAAACTAATTAAAATTAACAAAAACCCTACTCCAATTAACATTCCAGCAAGTGTAGTCATGTCTTGATTTTCTTGCTGTCTTGTAAGCAAATCAATTGTCTCTTCTTCTGTCATCCCAGACTGTCCTACGGGCAATGCGGCATTGAGATTTCCTATAATTATTGTGCCGACTATTACCATTGCAATTCCTCCTGCAAGTAATTTTTTATCTATTAGCATTTCTCAATGAAAGTTGAATTTTATCATATATTAGGGAATTGGCAATTGTCAGACTCATCTGTATTTATAATTAAATTAATTTGGGAACAAAGATGTAGATAATTGCAATAATTTCCATTCTGCCAAAAATCATGAGAAATGAATAAATTATTTTTGCAGTTGGGTCTGTATCAAAATCAATTATTCCTGAGGATAATCCTCCTGTGGTGATTACTCCTGTAGCTTCTAACATTGCATCCTGGAAACTCACTTCATATGCAAATGTCATGTATCCTGCAGTTATAGTTGCAATTAATGGAAATAGAACAATTATGATGGTAGTTGTGGTTAATTCTTTTTTTGATTGGGGTGTTAATTCTGTTCGTAATTTTTTATTGATTAGTTTTTTAATATCTTTTAGGTGCATGAATCTGAATATTTTAATTCCACCTGCAGTAGAAAATCCACAGCCACCAATTAGCATTAAAATGATCATAATGATATGTGCTGGCGCATTAAATGTTGTAAGATCGTCAGTTTGAAATCCTGCTGTTGTGCTAGCTGATACTGTGTAAAATATACCCGTAAGAGGATCTAGTCCACTTAGTCCAACAAACAAAAGCATTGCACTACCAAGAATTGCAAAATATGTTAAAACTTCTTTTCCAAGTTTTGGCGCTAAGAATTTCTTTTTTACCAAAGCATAGTGAAAAGTAAATGGAAGTGCACCTAGTATCATTCCTCCAATCAAAGTTAATTGTTCTTGCCATATCAGATTATCTAGAATTGTTGAATTTGGTATGAATCCCCCTGT
>JAAUVF010000052.1 GCA_012030815.1 Nanobdellota archaeon
GTACACAGCACAACGTAATTTGTATCCATCTGAATCAATAGAGAAAAAAACATGACCTCCTTTTACAATTTTTGGTTCATCAGATACAATACCAATAATTTTTCCTGAAGCGTATGGTTTAATGTTTTTAGGATTTAGTTGATTTTTTAAATGATCACCTGTACCTTGATTTGATTTGAATATCATATGACCGGATAATTTTTCACTTGTTTTCAAAATTTTAGTTGCACGAAGTAGTGAATCAACATTTTCACCACGTACACCATAAAAAACGGGATCAGGACCATGTGGGGTGATTAACACTCGGTTTTTTTTATTATCAAAGCTGTTAAATGTAATGGTAATGTTTTATCTTGCATTGTTTTTACACTTTTGGCAGAAAGTTTTCTTTCTTTTCCAAATTTAGAATTTTTTCTATAACTTAATAGCTCCAACGTATGATCATTAAAATCATAACCAATTGCACCTATTGCACCTACAAGACCTTGACCATTTCCCTGATAGAAAAATTCAATATTATTATTTCTAGCAAATGTTTTTGCATGATTTCTGTTTATCAATTGCCATAAAGCTAATTTACTGAATTTGGAAAATTGATCTGGGATTTCTTTATTTTCATAAAAAACTAAACCAGGATTTGCTCCATTTTTGATATCAGAGTATTTTTCAACAATCTTTTTGATCTGATTTTTAATTTTTGATGGATTTTTTGTTCTTATTTTCATAGAAACAGCTCCATTTCCTCGTGTTTTCCAAGGAATGTTTGGATTAAATCTGATTAACTTGGGAAAATCAAGAAATTCAGTGTCTTGTTTTTTAATAAATCAACAATTTTGTAAGCAAGAAATGTGGTGCACATTCCTTTTGGAGAATCTGTATCATCAAAACCAATATTGAGTATGGTATCAACCATAAACAAATTATATAATTTCAGACATTTTTAGTTGTTGTATGACACAGTTGATTTAAATTAATAACACCATATTTTTAGCTGGAATTGATAGTAATAGATGAAGAGCGAATCTTCAAAGAAATTGAAACCAAGAACCCAGCATCAGTGTCCCTGAATGGTCCAGATGGAATACTGCCACAGGTACAAGAAACTGCTATGAATATTACCAAAAGATTTGGAATTCCTGCTTATGTATTAGCTGATACCACTTGGGGAACATGTGATCTTAATTCAAATGGATCTAAAGTATTAGGAGCAGAAATTCAATTCAATATAGGACATACAATAAACACAGAATCAATTGAAAAAATCTGATTCTGATTAATGCTTATGATGATGTTGATTTTGACAGTGTTGCAAAAAATGTGTCAATATTCTCAAAGGAAAAAAAATATCACTAGTTACAGACAGTCAGCATTTACATCAGATGGATAAAGTAAATGAAATTTTGACTAATGGTGGAATACAAGTAAAAATTGGTAAAGGAAAAGGACAGTTAAATGATGGACAAGTATTTGGTTGTGAATTTTATCCAGCTACAGAACTTAAAGACAAAGTTGATGCATATGTATTCTTAGGACAAAGTAATTTTCATGCAGCAGGAATTGCTCTATCAACTAACAAGCCAACTTATGTTTTAGATCCATATTTTAACGAAGTACGTGAAGTTACAGAATTTGCTCAGAAACTAAAAAAGAAAGCCACACTTGCAATTTACAAAGCAGCCGATGCTCAATCATTTGGAATAATCATAGGACTAAAAGAAGGACAACTATCCAAAGTATTTGCGTTAAAATTTAAAAAAGAATTAGAAAAAGAAGGAAAAACAGTTCAGTTATTTGCATTAACTGATATCACAAATGAGAGGCATAAAAATCTAAAAGGAATTGATGCATTTATTCAAGTGGCTTGTCCTAGAATCTCTACAGATAATCAATTTGATAAGCCTGTTTTATCCACACCACAAGCAAATGCACTTTTAAAAATATTAAGACATGAAAGCATTGAAGGATATCTAGAAATCCCTCACTGGCTTTAAAATTAAGATATTAGTTTTTGAAATTTTTTATTTTCAACTAATTTTTCAAAAGATTTGGTTTTTTTGCTTTGATTTTAAATTGAGTTCCTTGTAAAATTGCGTTTTCAAGTGTATCAAGTGCGTCATCAGCCCTAGAAAGCATTGCAAGATTGCATGATTTATCAAAAAGAACATCTCCATTATGAGGATAGTCTTCTAAAATTTTATCACAACATAGAAGAGATTCTTCAAATTTTTTCATTGAGAATAGAATTCTTTCTTTATGATATAGAACAATGTTGTATTTTGAATTATTTTCCAAAATTTTATTGCAGTATGTAAGCGCATCAATAAATTCACCTTTTTTTCGCATAGAGGATACTTTGTTTATTAAAACAGAAAGATCGTTAGAATCCAATTTTAATGCGTGATCATAACATTGGATGGCTGCATCATAATTTTTTAATTTATTTAGAGCATATCCCTTGTTGTTAAGAGAAGCAATATGATTTGGATCATCATATAAAATTTTATCATATAGATAATCGCTTCTTGTAATTTTCCTTTTAAGAATAATCGATTTGCTTCATCAAGAAGAGAATCAATTTTTGGATTGCCAGTCATGATTGATTTTACATCATGGCTTCATTAAGATTTTTCCAAACAGTCCTTTACCAGTTAACATCTTAGTATGAGCTTCTACTGCTTGCTCTAATGAATAAACAGAATCTATTACAGATATTATTTTTCCCTGAGACATCCAGTATAGAGCCTGCTCTAATTCAGATCTAGTTCCCTGAGTTGAGCCTAAAATATTGATTCCTTTAAAGAAAACATGACGTAAATCCGTTTTAGCATCATAACCAGTTGTAGCTCCAGTTGTAACAATCGTTGCACCATACTTTAACAAAGTTAATTCCTTATTCCAATGCGAGCCACCAATATGCTCAAAAATTACATCTACTCCAACAACATCACCAAATGGCTTTGGTATTTTTTTAGCAATTTCACGAACTTCCTTATACCAATCTTCTTTTCTATGATCTACTGCATAATCAGCTCCAAGTTCTAATAATTTATTTAATTTATCAGGACTGGCTGTTGCAATTACTGTACAGCCAAATAATTTAGCAATTTGAATTCCATAATTTCCAACACCTGAGCTTCCACCCATGATCAAAACTAATTGGCCGGGTTGAATTTTTGCTCTACTAACTAACATATGCCATGATGTAAGTAGGGTCATAGAAGCTGCTGCTGCAGACTCGTATGTCACATTATCAGGAATTTTTACAACGTTGACTTCAGGCAAATGTGTAACTTCGCAATATCCACCCCAAAGCGGACCAGTTTCAAATCCCCAAATTCTTCTCTTTCTGCAATCATATTCTCTTCCACTAGTACATAATGCACACACTCTACATGACATATTTCCATGAGATACAACTCGATCTCCAACTTTGATATTTTTTACATCTTTACCTATTGCAATGACTTCTCCTGCTGCATCTGTACCTGATATGTGAGGTAGTGGCACAGCAAGAGGTTTTCCCCTCATTCCCCAGATATCATCATAATTCAAAGATGCACATTTTACTTTGAAAACAACTTCATCAGGTTTTGGAATAGGTTCAGGAATATCTTTGATTTTTAAAATCTTAGAAAAATCATCGTCTGTAGTATAGTTATCATAAACAAGAGCTTTCATGATTATTGGATATTTATTCGAGATATATGATTTGTTAGGCTCAAACCACAAACAATTATAATCATAGCTCCAAAAATATAGCATGTCTGAAATTGCTGCACTTCCTGGAGATAAAATAGCATCTATTGAAGAGTATGAAACTGGTTACAATACTTTTGATGATGGAGATATGGTTCGTGCATCAACTGTAGGTAAGACAGAGTTAGATAAAGAATCAAGAGTTGCAAACATAAAACATCCAAAGATGATATCAATTCCCAAAGTAGGAGATATCATAATAGGAACTGTAGCAGCTGTGATGTCTTCAATGATAGCAGTCTCAATTGATTACATTAATGGTAAGCCAACAACTTCTAAAGTTGAATGTATTTGTTCAACAAGAAATCTTAGAAAAAAGAATGTTGCTCTGGTAAACGATATTGTCACACTAAAAATTTTAAATCATCTAAATGGTACAATTCATGCAGCGATTGAAGAACCACATTTAGGAGTATTATTTACAAAATGCAGAAAATGTGGTAAAAGTAGTTCAGATGCGCGATGCCATAAAGTGTACAGAATGTTCCTGGATTGATGAGAGAAAACTTTCATCAAATTATGGCAATAGTGATTTCGTAAAGCTGAGAGAGTAAGAAATGACAAGTGTTTCGTTCCAAGGTGAACGAGGGGCATATAGCGAAGCAGCAGCTAAAGCATTTTTCAATAAAGAAATTAAAGCAGTTCCTCTTTCAACCTTTGCAAAAGTTTTAGAAAATACAACACTAGACAAGTCAGAATATTCTATTTTGCCAGTAGAAAATTCTCTGGAAGGTAGTATTGGAGAAAGTTATGATTTATTGTATTCGACATCACTTAATGCCATAGGTGAAATCTATCATAGAATTGAACATTGTCTGATAGGAAATGGTTCATTAGAAGAGATAGATACAGTATATTCTCATCCACAAGCACTTGGACAATGTAGAAACTTTATAGAAAAACACAACATGAAAACAGTTCCTACGTATGATACTGCAGGAAGTGTAAAGATCATCAAAGAGTTAGACAAAAAAACATAGCATGTATTGCTAGCAAAGATGCATCTCAAATTTACAATATGCCTGTAATAGCAGAAAACATTGCCAATAATTTGAATAATTATACAAGATTTTTGATATTATCAAAAAGTAGCAAAGAAGAAACTGGGAAAGATAAGACATCAATAATTTTTTCAATAAAACATGAACCTGGATCTCTGCATAGAATAATAGAAAAATTTTACAACTATAATGTCAATTTAACTAAAATTGAATCAAGACCAACTAAGACAAATACATGGGAATATAATTTCTACGTAGATTTTGAAGGTCATGCAAAAAATCCAAAGATTGTAGAAATACTAGAGAAAATTAATCACGAAACATTGTTCATGAAAATACTGGGATCTTATCCCTCTGCAAAACTAAACTAGAATCCTTTTGGCTTTCTCAAAGTAAAGCCCATACTAAATCCAATGATCACCATTCCAGAAGTAATGACGATAATGTGATATGTGAATAAGATAGGATCTACAGTTACTTGTAGTGTTGCTTCTACGTTTAATTCAGAGGAACCTGTATTTTGAAGATGTATGATAGTAACACCGTCTTCCAGATGAACCCAGTCTAAAGTAACTTCTTTAGAATGAGTAGTTTTTGGGATCTGAAGACCCAAACCAGGGCTTGATAATGAAATATCAAACTTTTCTCCAGTGATCTTCATATGTTGTTTCGCATGATTACTTGCAGTTATTTGATATGAAGTTAGTTTCACCTACTGCAAATGTTTCATTAACCTGAATTGTTTTTAATCCAATATCAGAAATTAAAGAATAAATTCCAATTCCAATAATAGCACTTCCTACAATAATTCCAATTATGGTTCGTTTAGATAACACAAAAGAATGATTTGAAATGCTGTTTAAAAAATTACCGGAAAAAAGGTTCGATATTTAGCATGCCACAAATTGAAAGGTATGGACATATAATTTTTGATTGTATGTAAATCATGCAAACTGCAACCCAGTACAAAACCGTCATAGAGCCATACATGTCATCAACTCTAGTTAGAAGAGAGACTAAACACACTCTTCTAACTAGAGAAGAAGTTCATCCAGACTTGATGGGGTTATCATGTCTTGTTATGGATGAATGTTTTGTAGATTATACTTATCATAATAAGAGGAGGTGTACTTGAAAAGAATGAAAACAATTTTAGGAATATCCTTAATGGCAATATTGGCAACAGGATTAAGTGCTACAGCATTACAAGATGCATATGCTTACCCAGTCAAAGCAGATAATTCTGAAAAATTAAAACCAAAATCATTTGGTATAAAGATAAAGGATAAGATACCAGCTATAGATTCACAAAACACCAAACAAAATAATTTTGAAGGAATAAAACATCAAGAAGTGAAAGACTATAAGAAAATTTTTGCAGAAGCATATGCAAAACAAGATCTCAAAAAACTTTACAAATTAGGATAGTATTTTTTGTTTATCCTATTTTTAGTTTTTATATTAAATTCAGACTATGATTTAAAATTTTAAATTCTATTATGTGTTGTTTTCTAGGCTCAATTAAATGGTAATAAATGGAATTTTTAAAAATTAACTACATCAAACTTGAGGCTAGAGTAAAAAAAGAAAAAGTTATGGAGTGATATCCAAACATAGGTTGACGGGTGGACGGAATATGATTAGGTAAAGACCTACTCGTCTCTGAAATTCATCTAACAATTTTACAATAATTGAATTTTAAAGTATCTACATTAAAGAAACATCATGGGGCTGACTTTCAGCAAATCCAGCTCTTGACATTTTGATAAACTCTGCGTTTTCTTGCATTTGTGGAATTGTGTGTGCACCGCAATAGCTCAGACCAGAGCGAACACCGCCAGTTAATTGTTTTAAAATATCAGTAACGGTTCC
>JAAUVF010000053.1 GCA_012030815.1 Nanobdellota archaeon
AAATTTACGAAGAAAATCAAGGATTCCCAGATATCGAATAAGCGTTCTGGGCTCATTCCCACTGCCAACGGCGAGCCTTGCTCAAAATCAGGATAAGAAACCAAAATTTCACCCTAAAACTCAAATTACAGGCCCGACCGCACAACAAGAATCGAAAAATGAGGACCTTTAGGCCCAACGGATGGGAGAAAACATCGGTGAATACTCTGACATGGTTCCAAAACCCTGCATTTTTTTTTATCAAAATGTTGTTTAAGTTTAGATACTTAAACAAACTTCTACGTAACGATTGCTTTTTAAAATTATCAATATGACTAAAAGGCTCATCCAATAAAATAATTTCTGGTTGTTTGGCAATAGCACGGGCTAAAGCAACTCGTTGTTTTTGCCCGCCGCTTAATTCTTTAACCTTTGTATTTGCGTAGGGGTTTTAAATTCTACAACCTCCAAAAGTTCTTTGATACGTTCTTGTTTTTCTTCAGGATAAAAATTGGAAAGAAACGCGCCGATGTTTTCTGAAACCGAAGTGAAAGGCATCAAATCAAATTCTTGAGCAGGCAAGTTGGCATTATCTAGAAATGCTCCACATGTTGACTCAATTCTAAATCTATCATCTTTAAAATGAAAGCCTAGTTTTGTTTTTTTTCCATCTCTACCACTAGCCTTTACATTTACATCAATAATACCAGGTTTTGCCATAGTATAGCTTGATTTGCCATTGATAAAGACGCCTATCTGAAGGGGTTTTCCCGCTGTAGATTCTGCCATCTTTTGAATCCCATCATTCATGACAACATCGATTGCTTTGATTGTTTGAGCAACTTTTGCTATCCATTCATTTGTTCTTTCTATAGTGGATCTAATTCCAGCGCGTCTCTTTTTGTCTTCATCTTCTGGAAGTTTGTAATAATCAACCCATGCTTCATAGTCATGTGATATCTCTTTGATAAAATCCATGCAAGTTATTTTATAGTCATTTACATTATCTGTTCTTTCAGAACCATCATCGATTCGTATACCGTTGTAATCCATCGGCATTGCCATAATGACGATTATTTTTACATCTAAAAAAACTATTCAGGTCACAAGATTAATGAATATAACCAGTTTTAGATTAGAGATAACATGCTATTTTCAGAATTAGTTTTAGATCTTCAGCAGCAACTGAAATCAAATTTAGCACAAATTCGCTTCATGTTAAAGAAAAATCCAGGCATGGCATATGCCAGAATAGTCGAAATTGGAAAAGAAGTAGGCAAAAAATACAATATCAAACTAGTGGTAAATTTTCCAAAAGAAGGCAGAATAGAAGAATTTGAGATGTATGGAAAAAGAGATCTTAGTTTGATCATAGATTATGATAAAAAAAGATTTCCAATAGATAGAGAATTGATCAAAGAAAAGGCAAAAGAAATTTTAGGAGATGTACAAGTTCAAGACGCTTACATGTACGATAACAAAGAAGGAGTTAGAGTATTTACAGATAATTGGAAAATAGACATTTTACCTCATTCTGTTCACATATGGACTGAATTTGATGATAAGGTTACAGCATTTTGTGATTGGCTAATAGAAAATGCATATGAGATGAAAAGTAAAACAGTTTAACAATAACTTATAGAGATTCTAATTTTTCTAGCAAACCATGCGCTTCATAGTTTTCAGGTTCTAATTTAATAATTTTTTTGCAACAATCAATGGCTTCTTCTTTTTGCTGTAAGGAAAGATGGGTGTTTGTTTTTAGGGTCAATGTTTCAGTATCGATGGGATTCATTTCTAAAACTTTTTCAAAGTATGGAATTGCTTTTTTCCATCCTCTAAAATAAAATAGATGCTTCCCATAATAAACAGATAATCAGAATCATCAGAAAACTTTTCTTCTAAACTTTTTCCAAATTCAAGGGCTTCTGGATAATCTCCATTTTTAATTAATTTTTTGAGATGTCGTTTTGGATAACTAAAAAGTCCGGTCATTTAACGAATAAAGAAAAATCTAACAATTTGAATGTACATAAAGTCAGGACTAATTTTCAATCAAGCCACGATGGAGGAGGACTACCGGAGCTAGTACTAGCAGTTTTTGGAATCTTCATGATTCCCTCTTTGATCAAAAACTGGATTCCTTGGACAAACGAGTTATCATCTATAGAGCCATCAGCCCACCAACCTGCATTGTTTTTAATCCAAGCAGGAATTGGACCGCTACCAGAACCAGTACCCTGACTAGTCTGTGGGATCTTCATGATTCCCTCTTTGATTAAGAATTGAATTCCCTGAACAAATGATTTATCATCTATTTTACCATCGGCCCACCATCCAGCATTATTTTTAATCCAAGATGGAATGTTTGCTTTTACTGTACCGCCAGACTTTGCAGTGATTGGAAGATCAATGACTAGATAATCAATTGGGTTTGAAGGAACAATTCCTTGTGGGGCTAATCCATATACATAAACAACAAAGTGGGCAATGCCAGGTTCATGGTTAACAGTCATGTCGATAGTAGCTTGACCAGATGGAGAATATAGATAATCATATCCCTGATCTTGTGCAACAGAACGTAATGGTGGTAAAGTAAATTTATCATCGACTACCATAAGATCAAACTGTACTTGGTTCAAAAATTCAGTATCTAGATATTTGCTAAGGAAGTTTATTTGCCATTTCATTGGACAGCCCTCTATAGGATAGTCTGGACTGTAATAAGCATGAATTTGATACTCAAAGTTTTTGGTTGGTTTCTTAATTGATTTATTTAGAGAGGAAGTGTTGGGACATCCTGTAGAATCATTACCAACAGTTGTATTATCAGTGACTCCTGCAAACGGATCATTAACAACATTTTCTCGGTATTCTAATAATTCAAACTTGTATTCTGTTGGAGGTATTCCAGATGAAACATGTGTGTATGTATGAGCTTTAACTGGGAATGGAAAATTATCAACTACATAAACATGGCTTCTAACACCGCCGGTCTTCCAAGAGATATCAACTGTATCAAACGTTCCAGCTCTAACAGTAACTTTTTCAATAGATAGTGGAATTATTTGCTCACCGCCAATATTTCCAATCTTTCCCCAAGACTTGGCAGAGAATTTTTTTGGTCCCTTATCACCACCTACATCATATCCATTTGCAAAAGCAGACAGCCAAACATTTGATGATTTTGTATGCATTTCTATATACAATAAGATTATCTGTACCACCTGAGGGTTCAGGAGCCAGTTTTCCTACTTCCATATTTCCTTTAATCACTTTATTTCCATCATAGACTACAACATATACAAGCCATTTTTCTTCAGTTCCAGTTTTTTGATCACCTTTAACCCACATATCCATTTCAAATGGAACACATTCTCGATAATTTACATGACACATTGAATATGAAAAATAATCACCTTTTTTGAGACCTTCTCCTGCAAACCAAGTTGGATCACCTGGAAGCTCAACACCGCCTGCTTGAACCTGTGCCATTGCAGATGGAATTGAAATAGAACCTAAAATCATAATTGAAGAAATAGCTAAAACAAAAAATGATGCCTTCATTTCATAAAAAATTGCACGCCACGGATAGTTAAACGTTATTCAAATAAGCAAATATAGAGGAAAAATCAAGAAATTACATAATGTGTGAATGCTCAAAAGTTCACTTGTACGAAGTAGAGTTTAAGCTAGATGGAATGACAGTAGTTCCTACTCACAAAAATTGTGGATTTTCATTAGATGAAAAGCAATCTGACAAGTTCCAAAAAGAATTAGTAAAATCTTGGGGACTAGAAGAAGAAGAATAAAATTAAAAAAGAAAAAAATAAAATAAAAACAACTATGATTTACAGTTGTTTGACTGCTTCTTTACAAACGTCAGTTTTACATTTGCAATCTGCGCTGCATATACAATGACCTTGCATATCACAATCACATGAGTAAGTGGGATCGCCGCTGTCTGCTTCGCATCCACATGCTTGATCTGTCATAGTTACGCAAGGTAATTACTTATTTTAAAATGTTAGTACAAGGCTTTAGAAAATTACGCACCAGAAACAAGACTTAGAACATTATTGCATGATTTTTGAATGAGTTTTGCCTGTTGCTCAAGCAGGTTAGAATCAGCCTCTATGTCAAAAGCCACTCTGAGTATATGAATAAGATCAGGTTTGTGGTCAATTTTGTCTTTAATCTTTTCAAAATTATCTCGATTTACACATCCCAAGTAAAAATAGCAATCAGAAAGCATTGAATTTTTTATGAAATAATCATATTTTTGTTGAATGATTTTTGAATGATTGTTTTGCTCAATTAGATCAGAAAACCCAATTGTTGATTTGAGCATTCTTTCTAGAAGAGGAATAGTAGATCTTTCAATTCCAACAGTTTGAGTTACTATT
This sequence comes from Nanobdellota archaeon, assembly GCA_012030815.1. The sequence goes on from JAAUVF010000053.1 coordinate 4,386, forward strand.
GAGATATGTTCATTGATTTGATTTTTCTTGAATTTACGCATCATATCCAACATATGTGTAGGATTTGGCGCAGACAGATTTAGAGAGCATATAGCATCAGCTAAAAAATATGATGCACAGATTTGCCAACAGGAAGAAAAAGCATTTGAAAGTGTTTATGCCTTCTTTTGTTTTTTCACAGCAAAAAAGAGAACTAAACAAACAATTTTTGCATTATCTTTGTAAAGAATTGAACGTCTTTCTTTTATTTTAGATAAGAACATTCGAAGTTCCCAAGACTCATCATGAATAATTTGCATCCCATCATATTTTACAAGAACGTTAGATTTTATTTCACTTAATGAGCCATGGTGAATTTTTACAAAATTACCACCATATGCAATAATTTTTTCAGATTCAGATTTATTGTCAAATATTGTGAAATCATAATCGCATGATTCAAAAAAAGAATTTAATGCCCTACATCCTCCAAATCCAACAGGAAAATTTGTTAGGGATTGTTCTGTGATAAATTTTTTCAAATTCATGAAATTATTAATTTGGAATTTTGTATAAAGCAACGTACTTACTAATTTTTACCAAAGACTCATTGTCAAAACATTTCCTTTAAATTGAGATTGAGATTGTTTTGGAACAAGCTCCTGTGGTGTAGTCCGGCTAAGCATACTGCCCTCTCAAGGCAGTGATCTCGGGTTCAAATCCCGACGGGAGCATTTTATTTTTGGGGATATAGATAGGGTGCCAAATAATGGTATTAAAATAGGCCTATCAAACAATATAGAAATCGACAAATTATGCAAAGCAATAACGATAAAACAGAAAATACCAAAAACGAGACTAACGAAGAATCATCAGAAAAATCACAAGATATTACAAAAAATTATGAACGAATGGTAGAACAAAGCAAACAATTGGGCAAGGAATCATTAGAAAAAATCAAAGAAACAACTACAATTGGAACAGAATACATTAAATCACATCCTAGTTGGAAATCACATAAAAAATAATTCCATAAAAATAAAGGAAAAAGGTTTGGATTCTGCAGTATTGATTAAAAAAATAGCCCTAAATTTTACAAAAAATCAGTAATGGATTTTTTTATTTTTTTTGAATCTATCGTGGGACGAATTAAACTAGGTACACAATATGGTACGTCTAGTCTTGAAATTCTAGAGAAACTAGCAAAGTTAAAAGAATTGGGAATATTAACAGATGAAGAGTTTACAAAGAAAAAGAAAAAAATACTAGACAGGATTTGATTGTTAATTGGCAAAGAACCTAATAATTATTGCACTAGTAATTACAGTTACTAATTTAGTTGGAATTATAATGATTACAAATACAGAATTATTTTCACAAGAATGGCTTATTGGGCTAGGGATTATTATTGGAACAGTATCAGTGGCGGGAATTTTGATATATTCTAAGATACGTAAATAATTTTTATTTATTATTATATTATATACTTGAATCTTTTTATGATAATATAACCAGTTAAAAACATGGAAATAAAATCAGAAAAATCAATTAGAAATTATCTAGAAACATTACCAGATGATACGATCATCAAATATTACTTAGATGTAGAGTTTAGTCCATTTCCAATTTTAGTCATAGAGGAATACACTAGAAGATTCAAACGAAAAACTAAAAATGAAATTCTAAAAGATTTAAAATTCCAAGCTCATCTTGCCAGAAAGAAGACACAGGAGTTAAGCAATATGGCAAAAAACATGTTTTGATTAATGATGTGACTAGACAAAAATCAGAAGAGATAATCAAACAAGCAAAGAAAAAAGGAGTGGTAATTAGCGGAAAAATCATTAAAAAAAGCAGGTATTTCATCGGTCGTTTCTCCTAATATGCCGGTGGGCGGTACGCGAACATCTGTTTACAGGATCCGTCTCCTTGGTAATATTATTCCAAGGGTACGTGGTGAAGAAGCTTAAAACATCAGACAAGACGGAGCTGGAGTTTCTTGAGGCGGTATCGAAGAGACTCCCCGAGCACCTTCCTCTTTTGGAGGTGCTTGGTCACATGTATTCGGCAACCGGTCGGATTCAGGATGGGCTGGAGCTTGATCTTGCTAGCCGTTTGTTGCATCCCAGGCCGATTCGGAATTCAGACCAATATCTCTGTTCCCATCGGCGGGGGAGGCTATCTCGGTG
>JAAUVF010000054.1 GCA_012030815.1 Nanobdellota archaeon
TGTGTTCTAAGATCTATCTGTAAAAGGTCCTTATCTAAGAAAAAATAAAAAATCAAATGATCTAGAAAAACAACAATTATCGTCTCTTTGCAGTCTACCTGGTATTGGTGAAAAATTTGCAGTTAGAATGCTTGAAAAATTTGGAACTCCTTTGAAAGTTTACACTGCTACAACAAATGAACTTGCAAAAGTTGAGGGACTTGGAGATGCTAGAGCTCAAAAAATAAAAAAAGTACTTGAATCTCAAAGCAAACATCTAAAAAAATCTAATCAAAAAACTCTACATGATTCGTGATACTGTTAAATAAATTAACAAAATCTGTGTCATTATGCTAGTTTCAATAAATTGGTTAAAAGATAATTCATCTAATCCAAATATCGTTATTTTGGATACTCGCCCTAAAACAATGTTCTTGTATGGTCATATACCTCAATCTCAGTCCTTGACAATAGATCAAATTATTGAATTTGATCAATATGGATCAAATTTGGTAGCTGACGAAAAAAAACTTGCTGATCTTTTTGGCTCACTTGGAATTGATGATTCAAAAACAGTTGTGATTGTTGGCGACTCTATGGACCCATCAGCAGCCAGAATTGCATGGACGTTTCTATATTTTGGACATGAAAAAACATTTTTACTTGATGCAACTATTTTGGACTTGCAAAAAAATGGATTTGAATTAACAAAAAAATTATCCACACCACTATCGACAACATTTATTCCAAACATCAAACCAGAAATTCGAATTGATGCTACTAATCTTAAATCTAATTTGGATAAATTTACCATCTTGGATGCAAGAACTCCTCAAGAATTTATGGGCGGTCACATTCCAAATTCAAAACTAATTCCGTTTACTGATGGTATTGCATATGATGGTAAGTTATTTCAAACTAGCGATTTTTTGGAAAATCTTTTTTCTCAAAATGATGTATCCAAAGATTGTGACATTGTTTGCTACTGCATGCATGGTCATAGGGCATCTAGCTTGTTTTTACAATTAATGATTGCCGGTTATCACAACATCAAATTGTATGACGGATCATTTGTTGATTGGTATGGACGGAGACTGCCCCTTGAGTAGTTTTCTCTTTAGAGGCGTACCGCACATTGGACATTCTTTTCCAGTAGTATGATTTGTACGACATCCTGGGCAGTAATGAATCCATTTTCCTACATCTTGAAAAGTATTAGTCATAATCGGTGATATTTTTAATCCAATATTTTTTGCAACGTTTGTAATTGCAAAATCATCTGAAATAATCTCTCCTTCAAGGTTGATACATAGTGCAATTATTGAAATGTCTTGTTTTGATAACTGTGGAAAATCACCTGTCTCTTTGGCCGATGCTATGGCTGTATTTATCGACTCATTATCTGGATCCATTATTTTTAGTCGATTAGTCTCAAGGAGAGTTCCTAATGCATCTTCATTTTTTTTGATGTGTTTTATTTCTTCATAAACTAGTGATGTTGTGTAGCAATCACTTGCAGATCCAAATGGTACTCCTGCATAAAATGCACTAGCGTCTAATATTCTAAAATCCAAGTTTGCTCATCTGTCTCAGTCCTCGTTTCTTCAATCTAACAAAGACTGCTGGTTTTCTATATTTCTTTATAGTTATCGGTTCGTCATATCCTGCCGATTTTACTACCTGTGCATCCATTACTATGCTGCAATCATGGGATGATATTATTTCTATTTTTTCATCTGGTACTACTATTGACTCTAATCTGTAAACTGGAGCTACAGGTGTTATGATCAAAACATCTAAACTTTCATGAAGAATTGGACCTCCCAAAGAAAAAGAGTGTCCTGTAGATCCACTTGGAGTAGCAATTATGACTCCATCCATTTTCTGCTTAACTGTGTCATTTTGAAATTTTATCTCGATCTCTGCAGTCTTTGTAAGGTTTGTTCTGCAAATATAGATCTCATTTAATGCCGGTGGGAACTCCTTACCCCCACATGATGCTACTACCCTTGTTCGTTTATCTAAAAAGAACTTGTCTTTTTGTATTTTATCAATCGCATCGTCAATCTCATCAATTGTTATTTCAGATAATATCCCTCTATTTCCTCCTACGTTAATTGTCAAAATTGGGGTTTCATTTTCGAGATATCTAAAAACTCTTAGCGTTGTACCATCTCCACCTAATGTAACTACCAAATCGAGATTTTCTTTTTTTAATTCATCTAAGGCCTCTACTTTTTTGCCCCTTCTACTTCGACTGGTGCAATTGTATATACTATGGATTTCTTTGCTAGAAACTTTTTTGTGATGGACCTTGCAGCCTCTTCGGACTCTTTTGAACCTACTTTACTGACCACTGCAACTTTCTGAAGTTTCAACTAGTTCTACTAAATCTGATTTAGTTAAAAAGATATTTTTTATTTAATTTACTGCAAAAACAAATAAGTATGAATCCAATTGTACAATATCATGAATTACGCACACCCTGAAGTCTTAGTAGATACAGAATGGGTTTCAAAAAATCCACCAACTGAAAATAGGAAATTAGTTGAAGTAGACTATGACCCAGTAAACGGATATCAAAAAGGACACATTAAAGATGCCACATTAATCTGGTGGAAACGAGACATCAATGATCCTGTTACTAGAGATATAATTAATAAAAAACAATTCGAAGCATTAATGTCAAAAATGGTATTGCTGAAAATACTGAAGTAATTCTTTATGGTGATTTTAATAATTGGTTTGCAGCATTTGTTTTTTGGGTTTTCAAATATTATGGACATGAAAATATCAAAATTATGAATGGTGGAAGAAAAAAATGGGAATTAGAAAATAAACCATACACCACGGATGAACCTCAGGTTCCTCAAACCAAATACAAAGCACAACCACCTGATGAAGGACTAAGGGCATATCTGTTTGATGTTAGTAGGGCATTAGGAAGAGAAGACACTGTTATGGTTGATGTTAGATCTCCTAAAGAATTCACTGGGGAGATAACTGCTCCGCCAGAATATCCAATGGAACATGCACAACGTGGCGGTCACATACCAAAGGCAAATAATATTCCATGGGCAACTGCTGTAAATGATGCTGATGGGACATTCAAGTCCGTAGAACTTCTTAAAGAAAATTATGAATCAAAAGGAGTAACTCCTGACAAAGATGTAATCTGTTACTGTAGAATCGGAGAAAGATCATCTCACAGTTGGTTTGTCTTAAAGTATTTGCTGGGTTATTCTAAGGTTAGAAACTATGATGGCTCCTGGACTGAATGGGGTAACATGATAGGAAATCCTGTGGAAAATAATTTGTCACTAGATCTTCCTATACTTGAAAAAGGGTCATTTTATTTCATTAAAGATGGTGACTCTGATTTTATCATGGAAGATAAAACCAAACGAGGTCTTACCGTAAAAGAAACATCAATTGATGAAAAACTAAACGTAAAAGCTGACAAAGGCATGATACATGATATGGATGGAATTGGGCATTGGGTGCCAATTCGCTGGTATTTTTCAAAAGCGCAATTTGATCTCAAAAAGATTTTAGAGTATGCTGAAGCAATGGAAAAAAAGTATACCGAACTCAGAGAACTCACATGTCCAGACGACAGTGACTGATAACCTTTTTAAAGAAATTCAATTCACTAAAACTGAATGTCATTACTTCTAAAAGATCGTGTTTGGTCTATGGAAGCACCAACTGCAAAACGTGGTGTATACCCACTTCATGGTTTCAAACTTGGACTATACAGATTACCAATAAAACTTGAAGATCCACTTGAGATTAAATCTGTACACGATGGTCTGAAAAAGGCATTTGAGATGGACATGTATGCTGATAGAGTTTTTGCAACATATCGCTGGAAAGAACAAAACATGAAAGATCCTGATGCCAAAGGGTATGAAGAAGTTGAGTTGACAGTTACTGTAGAAATTGTAAGTGGTGAAGTAGTTGATATTATTTATCAAATTTTTCCAATTGAGAAATTTGGTGACCCAAATTGGGTTAAAGATTATAGAAAAAAGGCAGACCATTTTGCAAAAATGGTTATTGATACTATCTTACGTAATACTATTTTGGCAGACAAGATGATTTCATATCTTGCAAAAGCTGAGAAACTTAATCATGCTCAAGCAACACAAAGACTAGAAGAACTTACACCACTTGCAAAATTGTTCTTAATGCTAAACCAAAAGCCACTGAAGCTACAGAAGATGAAATAGAAGAAGACGATGGGGCTGAAATTGAAATTCCAGATGGTGCAAAACCAGGACCAATTGATGTTGCTTACAAATCTAAAATGAAACCATCTACTCCATTTGATGCTAGTGGATACTCAATTAAGACATGGGGTCGAAAAGGAGCCAATAATGGAATTTTAGGTGTTTGGGGAGAATTTGTTTCAGTTGATTACGATATTTGTGTTGCAGATGGTGGATGTATAGAAGCATGCCCTGTGGGAGTCTACGAGTGGTTTGATACTCCTGGAAATCCTGCATCTGAGAAAAACCTCTCATGTCAAAAGAACTGGATTGTATATTTTGTCTTGCATGTGAAGGCGTTTGTCCTCCACAAGCAATTAAGATCTTTGAGCAAAAATAAATAAATTATTTTGCAAGTATAAATAGCGACTAGACCTCTTGTCAAATTAGAAGATGGTTCTCAATCCGTTTAACGTATTTGTTTTTGATCTATTTATCATATCTGCAATTATCATCACTGCATACACTTGCAATTTTTATTATCTTACATATCTCTCAATAAAACGAAAGGTAAATCCCCCCACAATAGAAATGGGAACTCCCACAATCACCATTCAATTACCAATCTACAATGAAAAATATGTTGCAAAGAGATTAGTTGATGCAGTATGTGCAATGGATTATCCAAAAGAAAAAATGGTGATCATGGTTCTCGATGATTCAGATGATGATACCGCGGAGCTTTTGTTTGATGTTGTTAATACATACAAAAAAGAAGGATTTCAAATTGAACATATACGACGTGGAACACGAAAAGGGTACAAAGCAGGTGCTTTGAAGTATGCTATGGAGATCACTGATACTGAATTTGTAGCAATCTTTGATGCTGATTTTATCCCCCCAAACTGGTTTCTCAAAAAGGCAATACCTCATTTTGTAAAATCAAACATTGGACTTGTTCAATGTCGCTGGGGACACGTAAATGAAAACTATTCTGCAATTACTCAAGCACAAGCACTTAGTCTTGATTTTCATTTTTTAATTGAGCAAAAGGCAAAAAGTAATTCTAATTTATTTATGAACTTTAATGGTACTGCTGGAATTTGGAGAAGTGATTGTATTGCTGATGCAGGTGGATGGCACACTGCTACACTCGTTGAGGATCTTGATTTGAGTTACAGAGCTCAAATGAAAGGATGGAAATGTGTTTTCTTGCCAAACATTGTAGTCAATGCAGAACTACCAGTTCAAATGAATGCAGCTAAAAGACAGCAATTCAGATGGGCTAAAGGTTCTATCCAATGTGCAATTAAATTATTGACAGACATTGCACTCAAGCGTAAAATCAGTGTAGAGGCAAAAATTCAGGCATTTGTTCAGCTAACCCGTCATATTGTTTATCCGTTAATGTTGATTCAATTCCTAACATTACCTGTTCTCTTGGCTTCTAACATGAATCTCTACTTGGTTAGTTTTATTCCCGCGTTAACTATTGCCACATATCTTGCAATGGGCCCTGGAGCATACATTTTGATCATTCAAAGTATGTATCATGAATCTTGGAAATCAAAAGTGAAAATTTTACCTGCTCTGCTTGTTTACAATGCCGGAATGTCTGTCAATAACAGCGTAGCTGTGTTGATGCAATTTTTGGAAAGAAAAATGAATTCCTAAGAACTCCAAAATATGGCATTATCAACAAAGCCGATATCTGGAGGGACAAGGCTTACAATTTACCATTTACAAAAACAACATTACTTGAGATATTTTTTGGCGTCTATGGTCTGATGGGAATTTTAATTTCAATTTTTTCAAACAACCCCATTTTTGCACCTATTATTGGACTGCAAACAGTTGGCTTTTTCTATATCTCTTTCATGAGTCTCTCACACACGCAATTTAAAAGAAATAAATCACTCAATGTTCCTGCTTTAACCAAGAAAGAGAAAATGGCAAAAAGAACATATCAGTTATCTATGATTGGTGTACTTGCAATCATACTTTTTGGGGGATTTATGGCAATTAATGGTTATCATGGCGATGTTTATCCACTTGATAGAATCCGTGGTAATCTAGATGGTATAATTGGTTCAGCTGATCCTACTGCTATTACAACTCACTTAACTGCAATTAAACAAGACTTGGCAATTGTTATGGAAAAATTACCTGAAAGTAAAAATCCTGTTTGGGTATTTCCCACAGAATCTACAAACTTCCTTAGAATAGAACGTGATGTTGATAATATGCTTGTAACTGCTC
>JAAUVF010000055.1 GCA_012030815.1 Nanobdellota archaeon
ACTTGAGTAAGGCCTTTTGGTGCAAGACCGATTAACGTTTTGAGAAATTCTTCTCTAGTTTTATTGTACAATGAACTATGCACTGTAATTATTTTATCAACTTGTTCTTTGATTGCATTTACAACTCTTTTATTTTGATGTCCAACAATTGCTACACCGTATCCTCCCATACAATCAATGTACTCTTTACCATTAACATCCCAAACATGAGCACCTACTCCTTTTTCAATAGTAACTGGGAACCTCTGATACAAACCTCCCATAAAGTCATCTTCAGTCCATGTTGAATCACCGTACAGTTATCGTGTGCTATTGCTGATGATATAGGATTTTCTCTTTGACCGTTTGCAATTAATGCTTCACTAACTCCCATGTCTAGAGCTTCAGTGGATGCTAAAATCTTCTTTTCCATACCTGGTCCAATCTTTGGTCTGATCTCTTTTGCTTCTGCCAATGTTAGTTTTTTTACGAGTTTGTCATCCATTAAAAGTCCATCTACATTTGTGATGAATAATACCTTGTCACACTTTATATTTCCTGCCACATATGCTGCAGCCCTATCCCCATCTACATTGAGAAACTCTGATTCTTCACTGATTGCAATAGGTGAGATGACAGGTGTCAAGCCCTGATCTAAAAGTGATTTGATGAATTTCGCATTGATTTTTGTAATTTTACCTGTATATCCTCCATCAATTGCTTGCTTTCGACCTTTTTCATTGATGATTAATAATGTCTTTTTTCTTTCAGCTTCAATCACTCTAGCGTCAACTCCTGATAATCCAATTGCATTAATTCCATTTTTTTGAAGCATTTGAACAATTGTTTTGTTTATACGTCCTGATATTACCATTGTAAAAATTTCTGCTGTTTCTTTATCTGTGTATCTGCTTTTTATTCCGCTAGGTGAAGTTACAAATTTTGGTTCTTTTCCAAGTTGCTCGCAAACTTTTGTAACTTCTTTTCCTCCGCCATGAACAATGATTAACCCTTCTGTCTCTGCAACTTTTTTAATATCTGAAATAGTTGATGGATGTAAATTGTCTACGACACTTCCGCCGATTTTAATTGTAATCATTTCTATACTGGAGTAAGTGGAGTATATCTCAAGCCAGCCATTTCATCAAAGCCACACATTACATTCATGTTCTGTATAGCTGAGCCGGCTGCCCCTTTCATTAGATTATCTGATGCTGACATTGCAATCAATCTATGATTTCTTCATCAATATCAAAACCTATATCGCAAAGTTTGAACCCACTACAAATTTTGGATCTGGAAATTTATACAATCCTTTTTATCTCGAATTAATCGTACAAATCTCTCTTGACCATAAGTTTCACGATATATCTTCCATAGCTCTTTTTCATCAATATCTTTTTTCATAAATGTATGATTTGTACATAAAATTCCACGAACAACATCTACTGCATGTGGGCTCATCGAAACACGAATTTTTTCCCTGCGATTTCACTTAACTCTTGTTCGATTTCTCCTGTGTGTCTGTGTTTTGCTGGTTTGTATGGTCTGATGACTCCTGCTCTCATTGCATGTGCAGTTCCTGAACCAGAACCTGCTCCCGATGATCCAATTTTAGAATCTACTACAATATGATCCAAATCAATTAAATCATTTCTAACAAGTGGTGCAATAGCTAACATGGAAGTTACAGCCATACATCCTGGACAAGAAACAAGTTGTGATTTTTTGATTTGCTCTCTATGTAATTCTGGAACTCCAAATACCGATTTTGACAAATAATCTGGGTTTGGATGTTCCCATCCATACCATTTATCGTAATCTGCAGGATTGTGTAATCTGTAATCTGCACTCAAATCTATGATCTTGATGCCTCTATCATACAATGCTTTTACAATTTCAGTTGCGGTTCCATGTGGAACTGCGGTAAATACAATATCACATTTATCTGTCATTTTATCATAATCTAATTCCGAAAAAGTTAGATCTGTAAATCCTTTCAAACTTGGTTGAATTCTATGAAGATACTCACCAACATGTTGTCTTGATGTAACCATTGTGATCTCTACTTCTGGATGGTTTACTAGGAGACGTAGTGTTTCTCCTCCGACATAACCTGATGCTCCTACAACACCTACTTTCATGATATTCTTCCCGTAATGAACTATAATTTATTTCCTAACATAGTTTAATGCAAATTCTACCATTTCTTTTGGAATATTTCGCTTTGAAACTTTTGATAATCCTTTAAACTCTACAGTGTTGTTGACTTCATGTACAACAAATCCACGTTTTTCGTCTTCCATTATATCGATACCTAAAATACCGCCACCCATAGCTTTTGATGCTTTTATGGCAACATCTTCGATCTCTTTTGTGATCTCACATAATTCTGGGTCTGCACCTAATGCTATGTTTGTTTTAAAACCTCCTGATGATTTTCTATACATGGCTGCTATTGGTTCATCTCCAATTGTGATTACTCGAATATCTCTTGGTGGTCTTTTGATTACTTCTTGAAGATAGAAGATTCTATCATGGGGACTATCTGTAATATCTCTTATCTCAAATAATGCGTCTGCTGTATCTTTGTCTTTTACTTGCATTACTCCTCTGCCCCAACTTCCTATTACTGGCTTAATTACAAGCGGATATCCGATTTTTTCTATATTTTCTAATGCACTTTCACTTGAAAATGAAAAATATGTTTTTGGTGTGGGAACATTGTATTTTTGTAGCATTAGAGTCATGAACATTTTATTTCCGCATTGATTTGCAACAAAAAATTTGTTGAGCACGGGCACATCCATAAATTCCAGACTAGCGGTAAAATGAAGCCCTCTGAAATAACTAACACATCTTTCTAAAACAACATCTCCAAAATCAAAATCTTTTCTTTGACTATCTGTATTAATTTGGGTGATCTTTGCATCAAGCATCACTGCCTCATGACCTAAATTCAATGCCTCTTTTTCGAGCATCTTTTCTTCTGATCTTAGGCGATCAAATACAATACAGATTTTTGACATTACTCTCCCCAGTCTTCGCCTACGCTTTCTGCTTGCTTTAGCTCAACAGTAGATCCATTTTTTTTGCGATCTCAAAGTCAGCGCCACAATCAGGACAGGAGATTATCTCTCCAACAGAGGCATCGTCTGGGATGTTAAGAGTTGCATCACATTCTTGACAGTTCATGTTTTTGTTGACCTTTTCTTTTGTAATTTATTAGCTTCTGTTGACTGAATTCCCCACAATTCTACAAATCCTTTTGCCAATCTTTGATCAAAAGTTGATTCTGTACCATATGTGGCGATCTTATGACTGTAAAGTGAATAATCTGATTTTCGTCCAACAACACGAATACTTCCTTTGAAGAGTTTTAGTTTCACTGTACCTGATACTGGTTTCTGAGAAGTTTGAATGAATGCATCAAGATCTTGTTTTAATGGGTCTTGCCATAACCCTGAATATGCCAGATATGCCCATTCATCATCAATTATTGATTTGAATTTATTTTCATGTTTTGTATGAACCATTTTTTCTAAATCTGAATGAGCTTCAATAAGGCATATAGCTCCTGGAGTTTCATAAACCTCTCGAGATTTAATTCCCACTACTCTATCTTCAATATGATCCACAATTCCTACTCCTGCATCTCCTGCTTTTTTGTTAACATATTCAATTAATTTTATTGGCTCAAGACTTTTTCCATCTACTGCAACTGGTATTCCTTTTTCAAATTTTATTTCTAAGTATGTTGGTTTATCTGGTAAATTTTTTGTTTTTACCCAAATAAACGCATCATCTGGAGGTTCACTATATGGATCTTCTAATACTCCACCTTCAATTGCACGCCCCCACAAATTTTGATCAATACTGAATCTCTTTGCAACTGAATCAATTTCAATTCCATGTTTTTTTGCAAATTCTAATTCAGTAACTCTGTCCAAATTTTTATCTCTAATTGGCGCAATAATTGGTAAATCAGATCCTGAACGTAATGTTATGTCAAATCTAACTTGATCATTTCCCTTTCCTGAACATCCATGAGCTAGTGATGTTACTTTTTCTTTTTTGCAATTTCTAAAACCTTCTCTGCAATTAATGGTCTAGCTAACGCCGTTGCTAAGCAATATTTTTTTTGATAAAGTGCATTTGCTTTAATTGATGGAAAAATAAAATTTTCAACAAATTCTTTTCTTGCATCAATATTGTAATGTTTTACTACCCCGAGTTTTTTAGCTTTGGCTTCAATTTTTTTCTGATCATCACCTTGTCCAACATCCACAGTTACTGTGATGACATCCATATCGTATTCTTCTTGAAGATATTTTATTACCACTGATGTATCTAAACCACCTGAAAATGCAAGAATTCCTTTTTAGCCATAAAACACATTTCCCGTCGTAATTTGGAATTTATCTTTTGTGTTACGCTGATAAATTAGAAAATTATCTAACTAGCTTGAGCTAAAATTCGATGATTATTTAACAGCCAGAATATAACGCTGTTTTATGAAAATTAAACTCTACGGTTTGATCGGTACTGTGGTGTTGGCTTTACTATTTGTTGTAGGAATTATAGTAAATCAAGATGAAAATACGCATGAAAACAAGATTAGAGTGGCATACTTTCCCAACATATCTCATGCAGTTCCAATTATTGGAATTGAAAAAGGATTTTTTTCAAATCAAATTGGAAATGATATCCTCATTGAATCACACTTGTTTGATTCTGGACCACAAGTGATTGAATCAATTTTTGCAGGTTCTGTTGATATTGCATATGTTGGCCCTGGCCCAGCAATTAATGCATTTTTAAAATCTGAGAAACATAATGTACGAATTTTATCTGGAGCTGCTAGTGGTGGTGTTAGTTTTATTGTTCATCCAACTTCTAAAATTCAATCTGTTGAAGATTTTGATGGAAAAAGAATTGCTGCTCCTCAAATTGGAAACACACAAGATATTTCACTAAGAACATATCTTTCTGAAAATGGATTAAAACCTGCAGAAAAAGGAGGTTCTGTAATTGTTTTGAATACTGGTAATTCTGATATTTACATATTATTTGCAAAAGGTGATATTGACGCTGCTTGGGTTCCCGAACCCACTGCTACAATATTGGTACAACAATTAGATGGTACGCGATTGTTTAATGAAAAAGAGCTTTGGCCTGAAAACAAATTTGCATCAGTAGTATTGATTGCTCGAGAAGAATATGTAATTAAACATCCAGAAATCATACAAAAATGGCTTGATGCACATCAGCAAACAGTATCTTGGATTAATTCTAATAAAGTGGAAACTAGAACAATTTTTATTGATTTTATGAAAGATGAAATGGGTAAGTCATTACCTGTTGAACTTATTGACGAATCTCTATCTAATTTAGAAATTACATCCGATCCTATAGTGGATTCGATTAACACAATTGCTAAAAGAGCGGATTCACTTGGTTATCTAGGACGGCATGGGTATAATCTAGATGGACTATTCTTTGACAAAAACTCAAATTCCCAATTACAGGAGGTTTTAGTAAATAATGACTAAACTTGAGGCTAAAAATATTGTAAAATATTTCAAACATGACAGTCATAATCTCAAAGCATTAGGAGGTGTGAATTTGCAGATTGAAGATGGTGAGTTTGTATGCTTGGTAGGTCCATCTGGATGTGGTAAATCTACATTTTTACGAATAGTTGCAGGCTTGGAATCTCCTGATGAGGGTGAAATATTCTTTGATGGGAAACCCGTAACATCAACTGGTCCTGAAAGAATTATTGTCTTTCAAGAGGGTGCGCTATTTCCTTGGCTGAAAGTACAAGATAATGTGGAATTTGGATTAAAAATGGCAGGAATTCCAAAAGAAGAACGAGCTCAAATATCTAAAAGATATTTGGATATGATGCAATTAACAAAATTTGCTGATTCGTATACATATCAGCTTTCAACTGGTATGAAACAGAGAGTAGCAATAGCAAGAGCACTTGTTATGGATCCTGATGTATTATTAATGGATGAACCATTTGCTGCACTTGATGCACAAACAAGAGATTTGTTGCTAGTTGAAATGCAATTAATTTGGGAAAAAACAAAAAAACAGATTTTGTTTGTAACTCATAATGTTACTGAGGCTACGGTTCTAGGAACAAAAGTTGCAGTATTTAGCAATAGACCATCTACAATTAAAAAAATCATCAACATTGATTATAAACGACCACGTTTAGTTGAAGATCAAAATCTGTTTCCGTTACAACAAGAAATTCTCTCTGAATTACGACCTGAGGTAAAGAAAAATTAGTGATGATTAATGAAAAAACCTACTCTTATTAAGCAAATTATTTTTTATATTATTCTTGTAGCAATTTGGCAGCTAATTGCAATGTCTAGTATTTGGCCCAATAATCTTT
>JAAUVF010000056.1 GCA_012030815.1 Nanobdellota archaeon
AATTTTTTTACAATTCTCTTGCATTCTTCCACTAGTTTTCAATGCCAATTTTCTCAATTACCTCTGACTTGCCACCTGTCACTCCAAGCTCTTTTTCTGCCTGTAATTCAACTGGAAGTCCTTGTGTATCCCATCCTCCATTAAATACAATTTTTTTTCCTTGTAGAGTATTGAATCGGTACCAAAGATCTTTGATTACACGTCCTCTTAGGTGTCCTGCATGAGGAATACCATTCATGGTGGGAGGGCCTTCAATAAACAATATTTTTTCAGGCTTGTCTGATTCAAAGATTAATTTCTCTATGTCTATGGATTTCACATAATCTCTCATTTCTGATTCAATTGCTTTAGCATCAAATTTTGATGAAAGTTCCATGATGAATTTTGATATGAGTGTGGCATTATAAAGCTAAATTGATTTTTGTTGGAATATATAATTGAGAAAATGATAATTTTTGTTGGTTAATGTTTTAGTCATAGGCTCTGGGGGACGAGAACATGCACTATCTTGGAGACTATCTCAAAGTCCAAAAGTTGATACAGTTTACACTGCTCCTGGAAATGGTGGTACTGAAAACAATGTCTCAATCAACGTTGATGATCTTGATTCACTTGCAGAATTTGCAAAAAAGAATAATTGTTTTACTGTAGTTGGTCCTGAGGTTCCACTTGCTGCAGGAATTGTTGATAAATTCAATAAACTAAATTTAAAAATTTTTGGTCCATCTCAAAATGCTGCACAATTAGAATCTAGTAAAATATGGGCTAAAAATTTTATGAAAAGAAATGGGATTCAAACTGCAAAATTTGAAATTTTTGATGATCCTAAAAAAGCAGAAGAATATGTCAAGTCTTTGTCTTATAATGTTGTAGTCAAGGCAGATGGTCTAGCTTCTGGAAAAGGAGTGATAGTTTGTAATAGTTCTGATGAGGCAATTGCCGCCATAAATTCAATATTAGTAAAAAAGACATTTGGCGATGCTGGAAATCGAATTATTGTTGAAGAAAGAATTGATGGAATTGAAGCTTCTTACATTGCACTATGTGATGGAGTAACTGCAGTACCTATGGCTTCAAGCCAAGATCACAAAAGAATTTTTGATGATGATAAAGGTCCAAACACTGGTGGAATGGGTGCATACTCTCCAACTCCTATTATTGATGATATACTTGCAGAAAAAATCCAAAATAAAATTATCAATAAAACAATTCAATCAATGAAAAACGAAGGAATTATCTTTAAAGGATTTCTTTATGCGGGAGTAATGATTAAGGATAATGAGCCTTATGTTTTAGAATTTAATGCACGTATGGGCGACCCTGAGTGTCAACCGATTATGATGAGAATGGATTTTGATTTGTATGATTATTTGTTGGTAGTGTTGATGGGACTTTATCTATGATGCCAAAACCTACTTGGAAAAATCAATCATCTGTTTGTATTGTTTTGGCATCTAAAGGCTATCCTGAATCATATCCTACAGGGGACGAAATAACTGGATTTGATTTAATTCCTAAAAATGCCATTGTCTTTCACGCAGGAACAAAAAAGACAGACGGAAAAATTATCTCAAACGGTGGAAGAGTTTTAGGAGTTACTGCCCTTGGAGACACTCTGGCATCTGCTATTTCAAATGCATATGATGCGGTAGAAAAAATTTCTTGGTCTAGCAAATTTTATAGAAATGATATTGGTAAAAAGGTCTAACTTATCTTTGATGTATCTATAATTTTATCCTCCGTAACAATCCAATTAATCATTATATCATGTTCTGAAGCTGGAATGTTTTCACAATTTGTTTTTCTAATGTTATTGAAATTGTTTCAATTCTATGTTCAGCTAAAAATCTATCGTAATACCCATGACCATATCCTAATCTTACTCCTTTTGGTGATATTCCTACAGTTGGAACCAATATTACATCTAGATTATTATCAACAGGACACTCAATACGAGGCTCCATTATATCAAAAGCACCGTTTTCTAGATTGCTAAAATTTTCAATTTTTCTAAATTCTATGTTTTTCCTATTACTTTGGGCAAAAATACTTCTTTTCCTTCACTTATGGCTTCTTGAATGATGTCTTGTGTCATCATTTCACTGCCTATTGGATAATATGCTCCTATTTTTTGTGCATTTTTAAACGAATCAATTCTTTTTATTTTTTTTTGTATTGCCTTACTTGCAATTTTCAATAGATCGAATGATGTTGCATCTCTTTTATCCAAAAGAAATTTTCGTAACGATGATTTTTCAGAATTATCTTTCAATTTGACTACTCAATGATGCAGCTGTTATTGTATTTTCAACAACATTGCAACTGTCATGGGTCCTACTCCTCCTGGAACTGGCGTTGCATAAGATGCTTTTTGAATAATTTGCTCATAATCTGCGTCTCCTGCCAATTTTTCATTGTATTTAGATATTGCCACATCAATTACCACTGCATCGTTTTTTATCATGTCTGGTGTTAATGTGAACTTGCTTCTGTCTCCTACAGCTGTGATTATGATATCAGCTAGTTGACACAGTTCTTTGATGTTTTTTGTTTTTGAATGACATGTGATTACAGTTGCATTTTTTGCCAAAAGTAAATGATACAATGGTTTTCCTACTAAATTACTTCGATTAATTAAAACTACATTTTTCCATCTAATTCTATATTGTAATAGTCAAACATTTCCATTACTCCTAGAGGAGTACATGCTACAAGTGCTGCTTTTTTCATTGCAAGCAATCCTGCGTTATGTGGTGTAAGTCCATCAACATCTTTTAATGGTGAAATTATTGATGTTGTAAAAAATTCATCTAATTGATTAGGTAATGGTAATTGGACTAGAATACCGTGAATCGTTCTGTCGTTATTTAAATCGTTTATTATTTTATTTAGTTCTGATTGATTAATATCAGATGCTAGCTTGAAATCTTTAGTGGCAATCCCCACTTCTTTGCATGCATTGTGTTTGTTTTTGACATATGTTGCAGATGCTTGATTGTCTCCAACTAGAATAGTTGCCAAACATGGATTGATTCCTTGACTCTTTAATTCTTCAACTGCTTTTCTTATTCTATCTTTGACTGTCTGGGCAATTTCTTTACCATCTATTTTTATGCCCGTCATCAAGATTAATTCTAACTTGTAGATATTTAATCCTTGAATCAATCTAAAATTGAAAATCTTAGAAAGGAAATTATGGGACTATTTTGTATTCATGTTATGTTTGTAGTGATATCTGATATTCAAATAAAGCCTGATTCTATTGAGGACTTTAAAAATTGGTTTTCTGAATCAAATAAAGTAGTTTCAAAATTTGATGGATTTGTAAATAGACGGTTGTTAGAAACTAAAGATGGTAAACATAGAGTCCTAGTGGAATTTGAAAATCTTGAAAAATTCAGCAAAATGCACCAAAGTCCAGAACACGAAAAGCTTCATTCTACTGCCACATCATATATGCAAAAATTACCCGAACCAAAATTTTACACTGTGGTTTCACACTAAAATGAATCTAGTTTTTGATATAAACAAATACATTGAAAAAATAAAAAAAAGTGATAACTATTTTCATACTTTTATCAATAATGAAAACCTATCTGCAGGTGTACTAGTATTACAACCTGGAGAAGAAGATACACAAGAACCCCATGATAGTGATGAAGTGTATTTTGTCATTAAGGGTAATGGTTTTTTAAAAATAAAAAATAAAGACTATCCTATTTCTGAAAACAAAGTATATTTTGTAGAAAAAAAAATACCTCACTTTTTCTATGGTAATTCAAAAGAATTGATTGTATTGTATTTTTTTAGTGGATATGATTCTTAACTGATTATTGTTTTTCTACCGATAATTTTTATTTTATTTTCTGCAAATAATCTGACTGCTTGAGGATACGCTTGATGCTCTTTTGCCAAAATGCGTTTAGATAAAGTCTCTACTGTATCGGTATTTCTTATTTTGACAACTAGTTGCAAAATTACTGGTCCTGTGTCTACCCCCGAATCGACAAAATGCACTGTACATCCTGAGTATTTTGCTCCATAATCTATTGCTTGTTTTTGCGCATCTAGTCCTGGAAATGATGGAAGTAAGGCTGGGTGTATGTTGATTATCCTATTTTTATATTTTTTAACAAACTCAGGACTGATAATTCTCATAAATCCCGCCAAGCATACTAATCCATTTTTTGGTGTTACGCCATACTTTTCTAATGTTGATATTATTTTTTTATCGTATTCTGTTCTACTCCCTTTGAAGTTTTTACTTTCAATCACTTCTGTTTTGATTCCCATATTTTGTGCAACTTTCAAACCCTTTGCATCTGATTTGTTTGATATGATTATTACTGGATTGATAGGAATTTTTTTACGTTTAATTGATTTTAAAATGGCTTCCATGTTGCTCCCGCGACCTGAAATTAAAATTCCTAGATTTAGCAACTAGTCAACAGTAGATCAAACCTGCAATTTATATCAAATCCAATTATTTTGTTTGACATTGCCTCATCACATTAGAATGACCAAAAATGGGATACTGTGTGAGATTAATGGCAGGCGTGTAAGTTTAGATCCAAAAAACGCTAGTAAGGATGGAGTTAATTTTGTATCTCATGCACACTCTGATCACCTTCCATCAAAAAATGGCGGTACTATACTTACATCCATTGAGACAAGCGAGATTGCAAACCTTAGAGGCTTTAAGATGGAAAATCATGTGCAAAACATTGATAATTTTTCATTAATTGACAGTGGTCATATTTTAGGTGCAAAAGGTTTGCTTTTTGATGATATATTCTACACTGGAGATATTTGCACAAGAGACAGAGGATTTCTAAAAGGTGGAAAAGTTCCAAAATGTAACACACTAATCACAGAATGTACATTTGGTTTGCCTGAATTTGTATTTCCTAAATTGGATGTTATACAAAACAAGTCAATGAATTAATTTCAGAACTCTACGGAAAAGGAATTCCTGTAATTTTATTAGGTTATCAGTTAGGAAAAGCTCAAACTATAACTCAACTTTTTGGTCATTGGGGTCCGTTGTATTTTCATGATTCTGTAAAACTAATGAATACACTTCATCAGAAACTTGGTATTTCTCTAAATGATGGACTTGGTCATTCTGAAGCAGAAAAAAATGGATTGTTAAATAAAAAACCATGGGTGATGGTGGCTCCATTAATGTCTGAAAAAAATCAATTTCTCAAAGATATGAAGTCAAAATATGGTGCAGTAACTATTGGTTTTAGTGGTTGGGCACAATCTACAAGATTTTCATTTGGAAGAAGGACCGACTATTCAATTCCAATGAGTGATCATTGTGATTTTAATGAATTAGTTGACATGGTTATTCGGTCTGGTGCAAACCAAGTTTACACTATACATGGATTTGTCGAAGAATTTGCTTCTCATCTAAGAAAACTTGGAATAAATGCACAACCACTACGTGAAAATTCTTTAGATGATTTTACCTAGTTTGAAAATTTTCCACACTCACAATCTACTACTAGACAGGTTTCTGAATTTCTAATATGATCATGTGAGAAGTGATGACATTTTTCATTTTTACATATTCTTCTTTGTGCCTCTCTTTTTACAACAGCTTGTGCTATAGAGTTTGCTTTATCTTTTGAATAACCTTTTTTATCCATATAATAATGAACAATTCTGTTATATAGTAAATCTGGATTGAATTGTTTTTCTAACATGGTTTGGTCTGGAGTAAATATGTCATCATAATATTAAAACAATATGTGATAATTTTTATCTAAATAATATGACTGTAATATGTTGAGAGTTTAAAAAATTCTACCCCTATGACTATTTTTACTATTATTTCACTTATAATTTACACATTCAAGTCTATACGTGATCCATATATTTAACAAAAAATATCTTATTCTTTTAATAATTGGATTTGTAATTATTCTGTTTTCTGTTGTCTTGTTATATCAAAATTCAACCATTGATGTACCTCCTATATTATTACCAAAAATGTATTATCTCAATCTGAATTACATCTCGATGAAAAAAATCCTATAAAAATTGGAATAATACATTCTCTTTCTGGTACTATGGCGATAAGTGAAAAGCCTGTTGTAGATTCCACTCTTTTAGCAATCGATGAGATAAATGAAAAGGGTGGAATTTTAGGAAGAAAACTAATCCCAATTATTAGTGATGGTAATTCTAATTGGGATATTTTGCCAAAGAGGCAGAACGTCAAATAGTTGAAGAAAAAGTTGATGTAGTTTTTGGCGGTTGGACTTCTGCAAGTCGTAAGACCATGAAACCAATTTTCGAAAATTATGATCATCT
>JAAUVF010000057.1 GCA_012030815.1 Nanobdellota archaeon
CATTTCTTCTTCCATCATTTCTTCGCGTAGTAACGTTCAAATTCAACTTCATCTTCCATACCCACGCTTTCACCTGTAGATGGAGGATCAGAAGATGTACCATTAGAGGTTCCATTTTCATGGTGTTCTGCAAATACAGATGGAGTGAATGCTACACCAGATATTTAGTACAGAGAATAGTAAAAAGAATCCAAAATATTGTTCATGAATGTAAGAAAATGAGGTATGATATAAGATTTATGATAAAACTAGTGTAATCTTAACTTTAACTGTTATGTTGTACGTTCTTCTTTTAGCTCTTCTTTCTTAGCATCACGTTCTTCTTTTAGCTCTTCTTTCTTAGCATCACGTTCTTCTTTTAGCTCTGCTAGCATTTGTTTGCGTTCTTCTTTCAGGTCTTCACGAAGTTGTCGTTTTTCTTGTTTTAATTCCTCAAACATTGATTTACGTAATTCATTAATTTTTTCAGTTCAACATTATTTTTCAAATTAGATTTAATTTCTGAAAGAGCCTCTGATTTGTCAGAATTATCAATGTTTAATCCCTTATATTCACGAATTGCTACATCCATGCTTTTTCTTAGTTCTTTAAAGGATTCCTTGTAAGTAGATCTAAGTTCTTTATATGATTTTTTAATATCATTAAGATTTTCTCTACATTGTTTCTTAATATCTGCCCTTTCAGAGGGTTCAGCAGCAATTAATGACAATCTGCATTCTTTAATCACCATACGCGTTTCTTCTCTTTGTTGTTCAAATGAGTTTCTTGATTCTTGAACAAAGACAGAAATATCTTCCTGGATGTCTTCAGCTTCGTCTGTAGTTTCATCTTCAGCTTCGTCTGTAGTTTCATCTTCAGCTTCGTCTGTAGTTTCATCTTCAGCTTCAGTTGCATTTACTGAATTTTCCTGAGCTAATGCAAATTGGAATAAATTAAAAGAGTTAGAGTCAGCATTTGTTTCATCAACTGGAAACAAGGATGGGTTAATTACCAACCCAGTAACAAGAACAGAGAATAAGAAAAATAAACCAAAATTTTTACTACATAGTCAACGATTTTCAGATTATATGAATATAAGATTTACTCATTAATGACATCAATGTATCTAAATTATTTTTTGTCGTGTAAAGCATTCGCTAGGAGAGTTATAAAACAATTAAACGGTATAGCATTCGCTAAGAGTGATTAAAAATATAATCGTCGTACAAGTCGTGTATTTTTTTTTTGTGAATTCTAAAATGAATTCATCGTGCATAGTCTCTATGTAAGTGGCTGAACCGATGTGTTGGTCTGTTAGTAAAGGCTGGCTCACCACTCGCCGAAGCTTGTGATCTACACCACCTTCCTATCAACGCAGTCTTCTGCTGCCGACCTTCATCTTACGAAAGGATGTCTTGTCTCGGGATGGGATTCGTGCTTAGATGCTTTCAGCACTTAGCCCAAATGGCTTAGCTGCCCGGCCTGCCTTATCAGACAACCGGTAAACCAGTGGCCACGCTACTCTGTTCCTCTCGTACTCGGAGTAACTTCCCCTCAGACATCCACGCTTCCATCAGGCAGAGACCGACCTGTCTCACGACGGTCTAAACCCAGCTCATGTTCCCTTTTAATTGGCGAGCAGCCACACCCTTGGCCCCTGCTGCAGGACCAGGATAGGAAAAGCCGACATCGAGGTACCAAACCGCGGGGTCGATAGGAGCTCTCGCCCGCGACGAGCCTGTTATCCCTGGGGTAATTTTTCTGTCACCTCCGGGCCCCAATAGTGGGCACACGAAGGATCGCTAAGCCAGACTTTCGTCTATGAATTCCGTGCGTTTGGAAATCCATTCAGTCTAGTTTTTGGCTTTGCCCTCTTCAACGGATTTCTGCCCCGTTTGAACTAAACTTTGGGCCCCTTTGATATCTTTTCAAAGGGGTGCCGCCCCAGCCGAACTGCCCACCTGCACGTGTCTCCAGTCTTCTCTGGATAAGTGGTACTGCAAAAAGAGTCTGGTGTTACATCGTTGCTTCTTAACATCCCGGAGAATGTTAAGCATGGCTCCCAGATACCCTGTGCAATTTTTACTATACCACAAGCACAAGCTGCAGTAAAACTCCACGGGGTCTTCTCTCCCCGATGGAAGATGAAGGACTGTTCGTCCTCCTTATGTGGCTTCACCGAGTTGTAGGCGGGGACAGTGGGGCTCTCGTTGTTCCATTCATGCGCGTCGGAACTTACCCGACAAGGCATTTGGCTACCTTAAGAGAGTCAGAGTTACTCCCGGCGTTAACCGGCCCTTAGCTCGGTTGAACCCAAGTTTTAGGTACCGGCACCGGCCAGGATTCAGCGACTATACAAATCCTTTCGGACTAGCAGTCGCCTGTGTTTTTATTAAACAGTCGGAACCCCCTTGTCATTGTAACCTGCGATCCCCATTCCTCATGAAGATTGCAGGCATCCCTTATACCTAAGCTACAGGACTAATTTGCCGAATTCCCTCGCCATACGGTATACTCGTAGCACCTTAGCTTTCTAAGCTAGCGCACCTGTGTCGGTTCTCGGTACGAGCTTGCACATTGCTAACTACATGGTCTTTCATGGTCTCTTGGAATCAAGAAAACTCCGCTAACGCGAAGCCACTCCTGCCTCGGATCAGTTCTCGTCATTACGACACTCCCCAATCCTAGAACAGTTAGATACAACGATAGTTGTACAACCCCTATCCGAAAGCTAACCTTATAGCTCAAACGCTCTGTGCAAGGTACTGGAATATTAACCAGTTTCCCATTCGATTTACTCTGTTGAGGTAAACCTTAGGATCGACTACCTCCAGGCTGATAACGCATTGCCTGGAAACCCTTGCGCTTGCGGTGGTATAGATTCTCACTATACTATGCTGTTACTGCCACCAGGATCTGCAATAGAAATCGGTCCACAGGACGTCACCGCCCTGCTTCGACCCAATCACTACGCCAACCTACCATGAATCATCTACTGATAATTATCTAAAGTATCGGTATTTTGCTTTAGCCCCGTACATTTTTGAGGCATCCCCCCTCGGCAGGTAAGTTGTTACACACTTTTTAAAGGATTGCTGCTTCTGAGCATACCTCCCTGCTGTCTTGGCGGAAACACGCTCTTTGGCTTGACACTTAGCAAAAATTTGGGGACCTTAACTTCAGTTTGGGTTAAACCCCTTTCGGTCGTGAGCCTTACGCCACACGAACCCGTGTCCTTGCTTCTACGATGTGTATCCGTTCGGAGTTTGAATGGAGGGTGAGGAATTTCTTCCCCGCGCCCCCCTATCAGTGCTCTACCGGAAACACTATCTCCACAAAGCACGCCCTGCGAGACGCTTCGGTTGGAACTAGCGAGCGCCAGACTAGATTGGTTTTTGACCCCTATTCCCAAGTCACAACAACGATTTGCACGTCAGAACGTCTTAAGACCTCCAGCGGGCTTTCGCCCGCCTTCGTCTAGCTCAGGAATAGATCGTCTGGCTTCTAGCCTAGCTGCCATGACTCAACGCACTTTCACACGCTTCTCCTCACTTCTTGCGAAGTTGCGAGAACTCGGTTTCCCTTCGCCTACACCATTGAAGGTTTAAGCTTGCCATGACAGTTAGCTCCCTGGCCCGTGATTCGAGACGGAACGCGTGACGCTGATGATTAAAACATCAAACCTTCAGTTCTATTGCTAAAACCTCTAGTCTGAAAAAATCACCTTTCACGCCACGCACGTCTGTAACCAATAGGTTTCATGCACTTTTCATCCCCCTTCCGGGGTACTTTTCAGCTTTCCCTCACGGTACTAGTACACTATCGGTCTTGAGAGATATTTAGCCTCGGATGCTACTTTCACCCATATTCATTGCCCACTACCAAGGACAATTACTCGGGTATGAATAGGACCTTTTCCACTTCGCTTAAGGGGGTATCACCCTCTGTGCCAGAACTTTTCAGATCATTTCAGCTGTGTTCCAGGATTCCATATTATCATACCAAAACACCACATCTCCCGAAGGATTCAGTTTGGGCTCTTTCCTTTTCGATCGCCTCTACTTGGGAAATCTCAATTGATTTCTTTTCCTCGTGGTACTAAGATGCTTCAATTCCCACGGTTCGACTTCCATCACCATTGTAACGGAATACACTATGTGTAAGATTCTCATTCGGACATCTCGGGATCATAGGATGCGTGCGCCTACCCCGAGCTTATCGCAGCTTGCCACGTCCTTCTTCTCTCCTCAAGCCTAGCAATCCACCTATTGGCGTCTTTACACCGGCAAATTCAGCCACATATTACACGACTATGCACGACGATCATTGCAAGTCCTCCGGTAAGAGGAACCTGCTACATCCTTCATACATCACTTTCGTGATGCATTGCATCGATGATTTTGCGAAGATTATGTGCACCCGGCACATTCACTTGTCTAAGGAGGTGATCCGACCGCAGGTTCCCCTACGGTCACCTTGTTACGACTTTTCCCTTGTCACTTACCTCAAGTTCGATAACGCCAATCAGACGTCACCTCGCTAAAAGCAAACTTCAATGAAACGACGGGCGGTGTGTGCAAGGAGCAGGGACGTATTCACCGCGCGATAATGACACGCAGTTACTAGGGATTCCATATTCGTGAGGGCGAGTTGCAGCCCTCAGTCATAACTGTGGTAGCGTTTAGGGATTACCTCCTCCTTTCGGATTCGGAACCAATTGTCACTACCATTGCAGCCCGCGTGTGGCCCCAGAGTTTCGGGGCATACTGACCTGCCGTGGCCCCTTCCTTCCTCCGCATTAACTGCGGCGGTCCCGCTAATTCGCCCCACTACTCCTGAGAGTAATGGTGGCAACTAGAGGCAGGGATCTCGCTCGTTACCTGACTTAACAGGACATCTCACGGCACGAGCTGGCGACGGCCATGCACCACCTCTCAGCTTGTCTGGTAAAGTCTTCAGCTTGACCTTCATTCTGCTGTCTCTCCGGGTAAGATTTCTGGCGTTGACTCCAATTGAACCGCAGGCTTCACCCCTTGTGGTGCTCCCCCGCCAATTCCTTTAAGTTTCATACTTGCGTACGTACTTCCCAGGCGGCAAACTTAACGGCTTCCCTGCAGCACTGCATTGGCCACAAGCCAATGCATCACTGAGTTTGCATAGTTTACAGCTGGGACTACCCGGGTATCTAATCCGGTTTGCTCCCCCAGCTTTCATCCCTCACCGTCGAACGTGTTCTGGTAGACCGCCTTCGCCACAGGTGGTCATCAATAGATCAAAGGATTTTACCCCTTCCTACCGAGTACCGTCTACCTCTCCCACTTCCTAGTTATGCAGTATTCCCGGCAGCCCATACGTTAAGCGTATGGATTTAACCGAAAACTTACAAAACGAGCTACGGATGCTTTAGGCCCAATAATCATCCTGACCACTTGAGGTGCTGGTTTTACCGCGGCGGCTGACACCAGAACTTGCCCACCCCTTATTCACTAGTGTTTCTAGGACTAGCAAAAGGTTTCTTTAGCAGAAACCACTCGGATTAACCTTGTCGTGCTTTCGCACATTGCAAAGTTTTCTCGCCTGCTGCGCCCCATAGGGCCTGGGTCCGTGTCTCAGTACCCATCTCCGGGCTACTCCTCTCAGAGCCCGTACCTGTAATAGTCTTGGTGGGCCATTACCTCACCAACAAACTGATAGGCCGCAGTCCCATCCTACGGCGATAAATCATTTGAAACATAAACCGTTCCAGGTATAATGTTCTGTCGGGCATTATTCTCAGTTTCCCGAGGTTATTCCCGTCCATAGGGTAGATTGACTACGCGTTACTGAGCCGTCTGCCTTGTATTGCTACAATGACTCGCATGGCTTAGTATCAATCCGATAGCAGTCAGGTCCGGCAGGATCAACCGGATTCTGTCTTTACGTGATTATTGAAGTACACAATGTACTATAATTGGAATTGACGGATGCACATAATCTTCACATTTCAGATTTGATCAGTTGATCAGATCCTCATTTTGTATGCGTAAATGGAGGCCCATGAATCACAAAATGGTATAGTACCATGCTTTCATCACAAGCGCCGCCTATTGCTTTACGTATGCAGAAACAGAAGAATTACAAATCCATATAAACCATGCCTAAAATTATTTCTGATCTATTGTTTTTTTGATAAAATATCACAGTATCAAAGATCATACCACCTTCAAAGAGAGAAAATTTACAAAAAAGAGCCATTTTGCACAGA
>JAAUVF010000058.1 GCA_012030815.1 Nanobdellota archaeon
GTACTCTTCTCACTCTAGTTTCTATTCTGGCAGTAGTTGGACCATTTGTTGTTGTATCTGCAGGATTCTGGGATGCCATATCTCATCTTCAAAAAGAACCAGAATTCTTTTGGAGTATACCTCATATCGTAGTATACACTGGAGTATCAATAACTACTAGTGCGGCAATAGTTGGAACAATTCTTTTACTAAGAAATTCTACAAAAAATTCTCTAAAAAATGGAATTATACTAGTACTTGTTGGATCTCTAATTCAAATAATATCAGGATATGCAGACTCGCTTTCACACGATCTTTTTGGAATTGATGGTTTGATCTCTTGGTCTCATCAACCACTAGAATTTGGTCTTGTTTTATCTTCACTAGGTGGATTTCTAATATTAAAAAACCTAGAAAAAACAAAACTCAAAGCACTTCTTCCATTTTCAATAATTTCATTTTTATTTTTTACAACTTGGCTTGTGTTTAATCTAGTGTTAATTTTTGGCCATACAATTCAATGTCTTCCAGTTTACAAGATATTCTTATCTGGCTGTTCAATTTTGTAATTTCTTAGTTTCATATACGATGAAAAATGATCATTAACGCGCCTAACAATATCATTACTCCTGGCGGTATCATGACTTCAGAGCTTGCATCTCCCAATTCAATTTGTAAATTTATTTGATTTTTTGAAGGATTTGTCACTTTAACTGTATACATCCCACTTTTCTCAAAATCAAAATATCCAACAGACATTTTTGTTTGAACACTTTCTTCAGATAGTATATTCTGATTTTTATCTAAAATTTGAACAAATACCTGCTCACCACTAAATTCTGGCATAAACAACTTATAGTATCCGATACCAACACCTTCTAAATTCAACTTTACATCATGCGAATTTGACGATTCTAATACAATTTCCTCTGAAATTCTATCTCCTTGGAGAAAAACAAATGATATCCAAATCATTCCAATCACACTTAGTATCAAGCCAATTTTGAATACGGGAATCTTCAAATCATCAAGTATGTGAATTGTTTGTTTAATAAAATAATCTAAGAGGGCTCGGAGGGCTTCGATCCCTCGACCTAGCGGTTCGAAGCCGCTCGCACTATCCAGACTGTGCAACGAGTCCAAACAAGTAAGAATTTAACAGGCCTAAATATCTGTCTAGGTACTTTGAAAATATCAAAAAAAGTAGCTGGAGTTGAATATGCAATTAGGGATATTGTTGTAGCTGCACGTAAAGTTGAAGAAAAAGGAATGAAAGTTGATTATCTAAACATTGGTGATCCTGTACAATTTGGTTTTCAACCTCCTGATAATGTAAAAGAGGCAATGATTAATGCAATAAGAAATGGTGAAAATTTCTACTCTACATCTGAAGGTCTCAAAGAACTTAGAGTGGAAATTGCAAAAAAAGAAAATACAAAAGGATTATCCATTTCACATGATGATGTTTTAATCACAAATGGAGTCTCTGAAGGACTTGACATGGTGATATCGTCTATTGTTGAAGAAGGTGACGAGGTACTCTTACCTGGTCCATACTATCCACCATATGCCTCATACGTTAGACTACACGGTGGAATCCCTGTAGAATTTGCAGTAGATTTGGATAATTCTACACCTGATATTGAAGATATCAAATCAAAAATTACTTCAAAAACTATTGCTATATGCTTAATCAGTCCAAATAATCCTACAGGCGTTGTATTCAATGAATCATCACTAAAAAATTAGTAGAGATTGCAAATCAACATAATTTGTATATTATTTGTGATGAGATTTATGATCAAATAATTTTTGATCAAAAATTTATAGGAATTGGTAAAGTTGCAGGAGACTCACCAGTAATTGTTCTTAATGGATTCTCAAAAGTTCATCTAATGTCAGGATGGCGAATTGGCTATATTGCATTTAATCAATCATCAAAACTAGATGCCCTAAGAGAAAATCTACCAAAACTTGCTCGCGTAAGAATTGCTACTAGTCTCCCAGTACAACATGCAGCATTAGAGTCACTACGAGGACCACAAGGATACATTACCGAATTTGTATCTGAATTAAAAAAGCGAAGAGATCTTGTTGTAAAACGACTCAATGAAATGCCTGGCCTGTCTTGCCCAAATCCTAAAGGCGCATTTTATGCTTTTCCAAAAATTGAAGATAATAAATTTGGAACAGATAAAGAATTTGTACAAAAACTTTTAGAAACTAAAGGTGTATTAACAGTTCATGGTTCTGGTTTTGGAGAAAAATATGGTAGTGGACACTTTAGATTGGTGTATTTGCCAAGTCTTGAAGTTTTAGAATCAGCAATGAACAAAATAGAAGACTTTGTTAGCTAATAACTCCAAACAGATATTTTTTCTGGAATTATCTCTATAATACAATCTGTATTATCTAATAGCTCTACTGCGGATTTATTTTTTAAATTTTTGAAATATCTTGCTAGTATTTTTTTTGCAATTCTTTTTACTTTATTATTTTCTAAAATTACATTAGCATTTCCCTGACCCATCACGCCAAATATTGGAGTATTCACTCCTTTATCTACACAAAATGCAACCTGATTATTTTTCTTTATGTTTTGTGCTTTTTTTGTTTTAGTGTTTGTGCCTATGTAGATTTTTTTTGAACTATACAAATACCAAACAGGTACAATGTGTGGTGTATTTTTACTCCCTATTGTTGTTAGATGTAAAATTTTTTGAGTTTTTAAAAATTCATCTTTGCTTTTCATGATTTCTAAACCCCAATAGTATCATAAAAATCCCAAAGCCAATCATACCTACTGATACTTTTTCATTAGTAAATTCTGAATTTAAAATAAAATCCTCTACAAATTCTGGTCCCCAAAGTATTAGTTGTCTAACAAGAACAATCCCCGCCATAATTAAAAACAGCGAACCAATTGCAGTATACCAATTTCTTCCCCGCCGATAATATTCGTGGCTCATTGTATTTAGATAATTTTGATGCCGGGATTTTTTATTTTATTTTGAATCATTGCATTTAGCAATAATGGTGTGGATATCTCTGCAAGATATGATAATTCTCCTGGTCCCAAGTAGATTGGTCTTAGTCCTTTGATTTCATTGATTAAACCATTTACCACATCAATTGCACCTTTATCATCACCGCATACAAAAATATCATAATCAAGTACCATTGTTGGATTGACAAGTTTCTTTTCTGAAATCACATGAAATGCTGAAACTAACTTTGATTTATTTTTCATATACTTTAACACAAGTTGATATGAAAATGGTTTATTTTCTTTAATTGGAATAAATTCAAACCCAACATCTGTTTTTACCATTGGAACAATTGGTGATACAACAACACAACTGTCTTTAACTTGTGGTAAGATTTCTGAGCAGACTGAATCGATATTCTCATAAGGTATTGATAAAATTAAAACATCACTATCTTTTGCAACTGAGATATTGTCATTACCTGTAATTATTCCCTTGATTTGCCCAAATGATTCTTTTGCAAGATTTGTGTATTCATTTGCAGATTCTGATGCTCTTTTTGCATCCCTTGATCCTACAATTACATTGTGATTTTGAGACCATCTAAGAGCAAACCCTTTTCCCATTCCTCCAGTTCCACCAATAATTCCAATTTTCATGATATTTCTCTGAGAATCTTATTATTATCTTTATACGACATCCGATCATATTGGGCTCAGTTATTTTTCTAAGACACGGTCAAGCAAAAATAATATCGAAAGAATTCTAACTGGAAGAACACCAAATATCCCATTGACTGAAAAAGGAATTGAACAGGCAGAAAAGATAGCAAAATTCTTAGAACAAATGAACATATCTGCAATTTATTCCAGTCCTATTGAAAGAGCAAAACACACTGCAGAAATTGTTGCTCAACATAACTCTCTTGATGTAACAATTGATGATAGATTAATTGAACTAGATATGGGAAAATTTACTGGCGTGCCATATGATGATATTTTTACTAGTCATGGAAATGTTTTCATGAAGTTCTATAATGGTGAATTAGAAATTGCTCATAATGGTGTTGAGACTTTTACCGAAGTCAAAAAGCGTGTACTAAGCATTGTAGATCATGTAATTGAAAAACATCCTGATCAAAACGTTGTACTTGTTACTCATATGGATCCGATCAAAGCAATGCTATCTACTGTAGTAAATCTCTCACCTACAAATCTATTTGAGCTAATTATTGCAAATGCGTCTTTAAACATATTTAGAGAATACAACCGCAAATTTTCAATTTCTGGAATCAATGTGATGGATCCTTCTAGATTCAATCACGATTGGTAACTAATAATCTTGAAAACCCTTAAATAGAAATTACAGGCCACGTTTCTCAACCGCTAATGAAGAGTATATTTGGTCTATTCTTAGTATTGGCAATTTTAGTAATCATTCCAGCAGCTGAATATGTCTTTGCTGCTGGTGATGAACCCGGTCAATATCTTGATCGTAGAGTATTGATCTGGAATTTGTTTTATCGAATGATGACAGTTGCATTTACTGTCGGTGCAGTAGTCTCTGGAACTATAATTTGGCTATGTTGGAGATTTAGAGAATCTAATCCAAAGGCTACCCCAACCCCATATGAAAAGGAAGGAGTATGGTAAAATGGGTCATCACTCTAATTGGCCTGAATGGATTTATGTCGGTGTAGTAATTGCACTAATGTGTTGGGTCGGTGCTGAAGCATGGGAAGCAGAAAGACTTGTTGAACATATTCCAGCTGATGCAGAAGTCATTAAAGTTACAGGACAACAATGGTTCTGGACATTTGAACATGAAGATGGAACAAAAGAAATTGGTGAACTACATGTTGAAGTAGGAAAAGCATACAAATTTGAAGTAATGTCCAAAGATGTTAATCACTCATTTAACATTCATGATTATGTTGTATTGATGGATGCAATTCCTGGCAGAGTTAACACCGTATGGTTTGCACCAGTGGAAGCTGGAGAACACGACATTCAATGTAGAGAATATTGTGGGCTAATTCATTATAATATGCGTGGTAAATTAATTGTGGAGGATCCAACATCTTGATGCTAACCCTTTTATCTAAACTTTCAAGTGAGGAGAATTACTGATGGTTCTAGAACTCCAAAAGCCACGTCCAATCTGGCAAATAATGTTTTCAACACATCATACTGATGTAGGATTACTATACCTCATTACATCTGTCGCATTCTTGTTCTTAGGTGGTGCACTAGCTCTTGCAATTAGAGCAGAGTTGTTCTTGCCAGGAGCACAAATTATTACTGATGCAATGACATTTAACAGAATTTTTACAGTACATGGAACTACACTGATTTTCTTATTTATCATACCATTTGCATCTGCAGTTGGTAACTACTTTGTACCAATCATGGTACGATACAAAGACATGGCATATCCAAAATTAAACGCAATTGCATTTTGGATGATTCCACCATCTGGTGCTCTTATTTGGTTGGGCTTTGCTGACTTTACTTGGTATGCAACTCCACCATATTCCATTATCAGCGCACCAGGCCCTGCAGCAGACATGTGGATATTTGGACTAAAGATTCTGGGAGTTTCATCAGTACTAGGAGCAATTAACTTTGTTGTTACAATTTTAAAATGTAAACATCCTGACATGTCAATTGGTCAAGTACCATTATTGGCTTGGTCATTTCTAACATCATCTCTAATCATTATTGTTGCAATCCCAACATTTGCTGCAGCATTATTGATGTTGCTTACTGATAGGTTGGGAGTATCTGGATTCTTTAATCCTGTAATGGGTGGCGATCCAATTGCATATGCACACTTGTTCTGGTTTACATTCCATCCTGAAGTGTATGTACTAGTAATTCCAGCAATCGGAATGATGTATGAAATTATTCCAAGATTTTCGAGAAAACCAATCTTTAGTCATAGTTCTGGAATCTTTGCTTTTGTATTGTTATCTATAGTTGGCTTTTCGTCTTGGGCACATCATATGTATGCAACAGGAATGTCTTTTACTGAAAAAACAGTATTCATGATTGGAACATTAGCTGCAGTACCAGCATCTGCAATGCACGTCTTTAATTTCCTTGCAACAATGTGGAATGGTAGAATCAGATTGCAACGCCAATGATGTGGGCAGTCGGCGGAATTGCATTATTCTTCTCAGCAGGAG
>JAAUVF010000059.1 GCA_012030815.1 Nanobdellota archaeon
ATATTATTTGGAATTGGTTCAATGTCTGCACTTGGATTGGCTGGTGCTGAAATGATGTATGTTACACATGCACTTGGTAAAGGCATCCTCTTCATGATGGCTGGAATAATAATTGTTAAAGTTGGTACAAGAAATATTTCTCAATTAGGAGGTCTAGCTGGAAAGATGCCAATAACAGCTGTGTGTGCAATGATTGGTGCATTGACTATCATGGGAGTACCACCAACTAGTGGATTTATGGGTGAATGGACTTTATTTTACGGAGCATTAGAGACTGCTATTGAAGAAGGCTCAACAGTCAGAGCAGTTACATTTGCTTTGGGACTTGTTGCAACAGCATTAACAATGTCTTACATGCTTTGGATGCTAAAACGTGTGTTCTTTGGAAAACTTCCAGAACATCTTGAGAAAGTAAAAGAAGGAGGTTGGTATATGACTGCACCAATGATGGTGCTTGCAGGCTTTACTATAGTTCTAGGAATATATCCAGACATATTCTTTAATCAAATAATTCCGTACATGAATGGAGTACTGGGGGTTTAGTATATGGCAACTGAAGTACTAGGTTTACCATTTGTAGTAGATGCAACAAGTGCATGGATGATTTGGATATTACCATTCATTGCTGCTCTAATTATGCCCGGAGTTGGAAAAATATCCAAAAACGCAACTGGTTATGTAGCAGTTGGATTTGCTTTGATGAGCGCTCTTTCTGCAGCATCTCTATTACCAATGGCATTAGAAGCGCATGAAGTTCATGATCAAATCTCTTGGATTAGCTCAATTGGTCTAAAAGCTGGCGTGCTAGCTGATCCACTTTCTATAATTATGGCAAATGTGGTTGCATGGATTTCATTTCTAATTATGATTTACAGTACAGGATACATGAAAGGCGATAAATCTATTACAAGATTTTGGTTCTGGATGATGTTCTTTATTGGTTCAATGCAATTAATTGTATTATCTGATAATTTACTACAAGTCTTCTTTGGTTGGGAAGGTGTAGGACTTGCATCTTATGCATTGATTAGCTTTTGGTATCGTGATAAAAAGAAAGATCATGTTGGTACAGAAGGAAGAACAGTTCTTGGGCTATTAGATTATTATTCTCCAACTCATGCTGGTATGAAAGCTTTCATCATGACAAAAGTTGGTGATGTGATGATGATTGCTGGTATGCTTTTGATATTCTTGTTTGCTGGAACATTTGGATTTAGAGAATTAATGCATGATACAGCTTGGGCAACAGCCATGTCTGCACAAGGACTGCTGATTCCTGCATTTGTTTTATTGTTTGGTGGTGCTATTGGTAAATCTGCACAGTTCCCTCTAAACGAATGGTTACTAGAGGCAATGACTGGTCCAACTGCAGTATCAGCTTTGATTCATGCTGCAACTATGGTAAAAGCTGGTGTTTTCCTTGTTATGAGACTTGCACCACTAGTATTTGCTTTAAGTGCTGCTGGTATTTTGGCAGATCAATTCTTTGAAATAATTCTCCTAGTCGGTGCTACTACTGCACTTCTCTTAGGACTTCAGGGAATGGTTAATTCTGAAATTAAAAAAGTTCTTGCATATTCTACTGGTTCTCAAATTGGTTACATGATGATGGTACTAGGTATTGCTGGATTATCTGAGCAATTTGTTAATGGATACACTGCAGGTTTCTTCCATCTTATATCACATGCAATGTTTAAGGCATCATTATTCATGGCAGCAGGCTCATTATTGCATGTTGTAGGTTCTAGATTCATGA
Organism: Nanobdellota archaeon; assembly: GCA_012030815.1. The sequence goes on from JAAUVF010000059.1 coordinate 1,757, forward strand.
CAGATATGGGTGGCTTACGTAAACATATGAAAAAGACTTATGCGTTTATGTGGGCTGCTGGCCTTGGTCTAATGGGCGCACCATTTATCACAACTGGTTTTTGGAGTAAGGATTCTATTTTTGGCGCAGTCTATACATCAGGACATGAATGGGCAATGCCAATATTTGCGATTGCTGTTTTGACTGCAGTAATAACTGCATTTTATACAACTAGGATGTTGGGATTGGTCTTCTATGGTTCAAAGAGTAAGCATATTCAAAAAATGGAAGAAGAAGGTCATCATATTCATGAAGCCCCGATATCTATGTGGGTACCATATGGAATTCTTGCCGTACTTACAATTGCTATTGGTTTAGTTGGTTTATCATTGAAGGTGGATTACATGAATTGTTCACTGATTATCTTGAAGAATCATTTGGAATTCATTCTGTACATCATGAAGTTGAACATTCAGTTCTCCCAGAATTCTTAAGTGGAATTAATCCTGTTGCACTAGCTGCATCATTAGCTGCATTTGGAATTGGAACTGGACTGGGATATGTATTCTATATTGGTAGATGGGTTGATCCAGTTAAATTTGTAAATTCAAATATTTTCTTTTATGCAATTCATAAAGTTATTCTAAATCGATTTTATCTTAATGCAGCTGTCTATTGGTGCTTTGTTGTAGCTCCACTATGGTTATCAAGAGGAGTATTCAGATATTTTGAAAAAACTGCTATTGATTATGGAATGAATAGCGGATTACAAAAAGCAGTTGGTTGGAGTGCAAAAGTTGTTCAAGGAACTCAAACTGGTGTGGCCCAATCATATCTATTCGTATTTGGAGCAGGATTACTATTTGTAGTCCTGATATTGTTGATATAGGTGATATGGTGATATGTTAGAAATTAGTTCAACTCCATTGGTAATAGTTGCAATTCTTGGTACTGTCGGAGTTTTGTTACCTATAATCAGTATTGCAAGAAAAGAAAAAGGTTCAAACTCATTTTATGCTGTTATTGCATTTGCAGCATTAATTGTATCAATAGGATATGTTGGATATCAATTCGTCAGCGATAATATTCTTCCATCCGCACTGTTTTCTGAAGATGTACTTGTAGATGATGCATTTGGTGGATTCTTTGCCATTGCAATGTTGATTGTTGCAATTTTCACTACAGTTGGCTCCTTTAATTACATGCGAAAAAAGAATTATCCTGCTGTTTACTATTCCTTGATACTTCTCTCAACAATCGGTATGGTGTTAGTTGCATATTCTACTGACCTAGTAATGTTATTTGTTGCATGGGAACTTATGAGTATTCCAACATATGTTTTAGCTGGATTTATGAAAAAGAATCCAAGCTCAAATGAAGCAGCACTAAAATATTTCTTGTTTGGAGCATTATCTTCTGCAATTATTGTTTATGGAATTTCACTATCTTATGGTTTAACTGGTTCGACAAATATTGGTGAAGTCATTCAGGGTTATGCCACTCTAGATCCTTCTCTATTACCTTTGGCTTTACTATCTGTTGGAATGTTTATTGCAGGATTTGGATTTAAGATGGGATTAGTACCATTTCATCAATGGTTACCTGACACTTATGAGGGAGCACCACCAACAATTACGACTTTACTAGCAGCTGGAACAAAGAAAGCAGGATTTGCAGCGACTATTAGAATAGTAGTTCTTGGAATGGTTGTACTGAATCTTGATTGGACTTTAGCTCTTGGTATTATTGCAGTAATGACAATGACTATTGGTAACATTGCAGCAATAATGCAAAAGAGTCTTGCAAGAATGCTAGCATATTCTAGCATTGCTCATGCAGGCTATATTTTAATTGGACTTGCAGTATCTCCTTATAGCTCTCTTGGTTTACAAGGTTCTCTTTATCATATATTGAATCATGCAGTAATGAAAGGCATGGCTTTCATAGCAATTACAGGTATCGTAACTACACTTGCAGTAACTCATATCGATAAACTCAAAGGACTTGGTAGACGAATGCCTATTACTGCACTTGGATTGATCATTTCATTATTTGCTTTAGCAGGTGTTCCTCCACTTGCAGGATTTTGGAGTAAGTTAATGTTATTTGGTGGAGCATTAGATGCTGGTTCAACTATTTGGTGGGCACCTTGGCTTGCAATAGCTGGAGTTCTAAACAGTGCTTTATCACTAGCTTACTATGGTTGGATTACACGAAAAATGTACTTTGAAGGAGAAAATGAAAAAAGAATATCAGAACCAAAATCCATTATTGCTATCATGATATTTTCAATAGTGTTCTTGGTAGGATTTGGTGTTTATCCAGATCCAATAATTAAATTCGTAGAATTTGCTGCTCCTACATTTAGTTTAGGTATTATGCCTTAAACGTTGTAAATTTTATAAGATTATCTAAATTTGCTTTTGCATCATTATCTGCAATTTTTCTTAAACTGGTTCTTGATTTATCTGAATATTCTTTTAAGAGTTCTTCCATTTTATTGAACACATCTCTAGGATCAGAACTTTTCTTGATCAATAAATTGAATAATTTATCTTCATTCTTCCAATCAAACAAATCATCTCTTATTTGATAAGCAATTCCTATATTTTTTCCATATTCTGTAAGTGCTTCTATTTCTTCTTCACTGCCATTTGCAATGATGGCACCTATTCTTGCAGCAACTTCAAACGCTGTTGCTGTTTTATATTCAATCACTTTAAGATAATCATCAAAAGTAACATCTTCGCTTGTTTCTAATCTGCTTTCTATCATTTCTCCCTCACTCATCAACATAGCTGTTGTTGCTAAATCCTTTGTAATTCTTGCATTATCTAGTCTAGAAGAAATTGCAAGAATTAATCCTAAAACAAAATCTCCAGTTAATACGCTTGTATTGTATCCATATTTGATATGAAATGGCTCTTTTTGTCTTCTCATGGTTTCATTATCTATAATATCGTCATGTATGATAGACTCCATATGCAAAAATTCCACTGCACATGATGCTGCCAAAGTATTATCATCAACTTTCCCTACACTCTCAGCTGCTAAAACTAAGATAACTGGTCTAATTCGTTTTCCGCCCTCTAATGAATATTTTAATGGTTCAATGAATTCTGATTCAGAATATAGTGATAATTCTCTATCTAATGCGCGGTTAATTTTATCGATATACTTACCATATGTTTCAAGTAAAGGATTTATCTCAATATTTTTCCTGTCCAAGATATAGGTCTATTCAAAAAACTTTATCATTAGTAATTAAATCTTGGTGCTCCAGCCGGGATTTTCATCGTTAGATTTTGAACCCGGGATCACTGCCTTGAAAGGGCAGTATGCTTGACCGGTCTACACCACTGGAACCCACCAAAATTGAGTAATTTGTCCATAAAATCTTTTGTAAACCACAAAGATTTTTTATTGGCAACTTTGGAGATGTGATATGAATCTAATAAAACGAATTGATGAAATGATTAGAAGAAAGAAGTTTGTTAAAACACCCATTCTATCAGATGTGGTCTGATGGAAAATTAACTGTTGATTCTTTAGCAGGTTATTCTAAAGAATATTTTCAACTTGTTAAGGCAGTTCCATCATTTATGACTCCTATTATCGAAAAAGCTCCAAATTCTGTAATTAGTGAATTAGTTGAAAACCAAAATGAAGAATCATCTCACATTAAATCCTGGATAAAGTTTGCAGGTGAATTAGGAGTTTCTGATTCTGAATTAATTAATTATACTGGATTAGAAAAGACCAGAAAATCTGTTTTGGAATTATCTGAATTGATGAATACGTATGATGGCGGAGCATGTGCCATGTATGCTTTTGAAAAAGAAATTCCTAAAATAAGCCAAACAAAACTTGATGGCTTGGCAGAATTCTATGGGATATCAAATGAGGAGGCTACAGAATACTTTAAACTTCACACCGAAGCTGATATTCGTCATACCGCATCTTGGAGAAATATTCTTGAAAAAACATCTGTTGATTCCGATAACTTGATCCAAATTGCAGATAAATCTATTTCTGCACAAAATCTGTTACTTGATAGTTGTTATGAAGCTTATTGTTTAAGCTCATAACATTTTATACTGTAGATAAAATCCATCTGCTTAGGGCCCATAACTCAGCTTGGTAGAGTACCCGGCTCATAACCGGGGAGTCAAGGGATCGAAGCCCTTTGGGCCCATTTCTTTCCGTTAGTTTTAAAATAACCACCAACAAAATTTACTGGCCGCAATGAAGAATCAGAGTTATATCTGAAAGATGATTGAAAGGCATTTGTCTGAGCTGCCAAAAAATTATCTGCTAATCTGCTTTCTTACTTTTTCTAAAATACC
>JAAUVF010000060.1 GCA_012030815.1 Nanobdellota archaeon
ATATTTGCTTCTCTTACTAATCTGTCAATTCCTAAACCAATCGCATTAGTTCTCATGTTTCTTACAGAATAGAGAATACTCGATGGAATATCACCATACAGAATTTCTTCAAGAAATTTTTCATGTTTAGTAAATTCTATTCCTAGACTGTCTGCAAGTGATATCAGTGGCTCTTCACTTTTTAAATTCTTTAATGAATACAGCGCACTAAGTAATGCTCTTGCCACACCGTCAACTCTTTCGACATAACGCCCCAACCAATATGCTTTATGCAACTTACTTGGAATGATCAAATTTTTTTTTATCTATTTTTTCAATCAGGATAATCCTATCAAAACTCTATTATTAAATGATTGATGGAATTGATTATTTCTGAATTATTTTTGGTATTACATTTAAGCGCACTATGCTATTTGGGCTGTCTGATTCAAAATATCCTGTAATTGGTGCAACATCATTGTAATCTCTTCCATGCCCGTATTTTACGTAATAATGTTTTAAATCAAATACTCTGTTATGTGTTGGATCTAAGGGTATCCATCCAACATTAGGCCAATAAGCTTCTGCCCATGCATGTGTTGCCCCAGGAGTATCTACTAAAACTCCACTAATATATCGCGCAGGAATTCCAAGTGAACGTAAAAACCCAATTAAAATATGTGATTTGTCTTGACACACACCTACACCCATGGCCAAAGATTCTCTTGCTTAGTTTCAGTAGTTGTAGATAGTAGGTGTATACTCAATATTTCTTGTAACCCATTCTGTTAGAACTATTAGTGCTTCTTTTAACGTCTTGACATGTTCTAAAATTTCAGGGGCTCTATGTCTTATTAATTCTGGATTGATGAGAGTTGAGGCATTCAAATAAATTCCAATATCTGATGGGATGGACGATTTCTCTAATGGTAGATTGAGATCATCATTTATTGTAACTTTGTAGGGTGTAGTCTCAATTGTTGATATTACTTTAAAGCTGGAAATATAATGAGAATCTGTCATCTTTATTCTTGCATTTTTATTTCCAAATCTATCTGTGTAATGGATTATCTTTCCAGTTGGCTCAATTGTAATTTTTGTATCAAGAGGTTTTTGCCAAAATTCAGTTGATGGAAAAACACGTAAAACATTATCGTTTACAGTAACTACATTATCGTAAGAATATATTACATCGTATTCTACTAAAACTTTCAAGACGCCATTATTTCATACACGTATATTTAAACTAGAATTTTCATAATGCCTCTTATGCGGTCAGTAATTTCAAATCTATAAGCAAGTAAATAAATACTAAAAAATATAAAAACGGAATGCCACTCTTAATGGAGCGTCCTCCTGATAAAATTAATGTGGATGATCTTTGTCCTATATGTGGTAGACCAAAAAAATTGCATACCGTTGCAGAGATTCAACTATGTTCTAAAAAATTAAAAGATTTAGATAAATCTGACAAATAGATAAAATGTTCTTTGTTGGATCTAAAATATAATTTGATGCAAAACCAAGAAAAATATCTATAATATGTTTGATCTTGGAATATTGATAAACTAATTCTGTGAATGTCTTTTCTTCTCTATGGTTTTGGAACTTAAAAAAGAGACAGTATAGGGATGGACCGGGAGGGATTTGAACCCTCGACCTTTGCGGGATTTCTCCATACGCAGTGTGAGTGCGTCATCCTAACCACTAGACAACCGGTCCAATGAAATTACAAAACTAGCGTCTTTTTTGCCTTTAGTTTTTGAGACGATATCATGATAACCTTGAGCTTTTGTACTAAAATTTCAAAATTAATGCATGTCTTTACGTGAATTTGATGCTCTAATTGATAGAATGCAATTAGCGTTTGAATATGCTGCAAATTTAGGTCAATACACAGAAGCTGCAAAAGTGCTCTATCAAATGAATGACCAATTGCCTGATGATTTACAGCTAACTCTGGAGGAATTGGAAAATGAAAATGCTGTAAGACCATTTATCTCTGAATATCAATACAAAATAAGATCAGCAATTGTTGAATATAGACAAAGATTGATGAATTTTTAATTCTACTTTTTGACGCCGAGGTTTCTGTTCTTTAATCTCAAGTATGGATTTCTGCATTTTCTGCATCTGCTAGCATTAACATCGTTTCTGCATCCGCAATTGAAACATATTTTCATTACTAGACGAGCAGCTTGTGCTATGCGTTTTTTCTCAGGGTCAGTAATAGGCATATAATTTTCTCCTTAATCTCTCTCTTTTATTCTAATCGGATTGCTGCATTTTTCCTGCTAATAACACTGGTACCTGGGAAGGTCTTTTTGCTACTGGGATGTTTGCCTTGTTAAACATGGAAACTTTGGATTCTGCAGAACCATATGTTCCCATTACTATTGCACCTGCATGGCCCATTCTCTTCTCTTTTGGAGCGGCTCTTCCTGCAATGTATGCAACTGTTGGTTTTTTGAATCCAATATCTATGATACGTTGAGCTAAAATTTCTTCAGAATCTCCACCTATCTCTCCTACTACTACTAATCCTTCTAAATCTGGAATATCTTTAACCATCTCAAAAGCATCTATCATACGTGTTCCGTTAATTGGATCTCCTCCAATTCCGATTGTGATTGATTGCCCAAATCCTGCATTTGTAAGTGCATCCGATATTTCATAAAGTAGTGTTCCGCTTTTTGATAGAACTGCAATCTTTCCTGCCTTAAATGGTGTTGGTGGCATGATTCCAATTTTTATCAACTCTGGAATCATTATTCCTGGAGTATTTGGTCCAATAATTACAGCCCCGTTTTTCTGAGCCATATCTAATACTTCCATTGTATCTCTGACTGGAACATGTTCTGGAATTGCTACTAGGAGTTTGATTCCAGCTTCTAGTGCTTCTTTTGCAGCTCCCAAAAAGAATTTTGCTGGAACAAAAATAATTGAAATTTTTGCTCCACTTGCATCCACTGCTTCTTTGACTGTATTGTAAATTGGAACTTTGTCTTCAAATTTCTGACCCCCTTTTCCTGGAGTTACTCCTGCAACAATGTTTGTGCCATATGATATCATATTTTTGCATGCAATGAACCGTAAGCTCCTGTGATTCCTTGAACTACGACTCCTTTTTTCTTATAATCAGAATCTTCAGGACTTCCTCTTAATAGTTTGAAAATATCTGTCATTTTTTAATCCCCATAACTGCTGCATTAATTGCTTCTTCTACTGAATCAAAATTTTGTTCTAGAATCTTTTAACATCTCTTTTGCTTTATCTGATTCTGTACCTTTTAGTCTTGCAAACACTGGTAGATTGATCAATTTATCATCATATGCTTTTAGAAATGCTTCTGCAACCACGGTTGTTTTTACAATTCCTCCATAGAGATTTACCAAAATTCCTTTTACTCTGTGCATCTTGCTAATCAAAGTCAGAGCTTCATAAACTGAATCCGTTGTAGCACCACCTCCAACATCTAGAAAACATGCTGGCTTACCACCGTTGTCTGATAACATGTCTAGTGTTGACATTACTAACCCTGCACCGTTTCCAACAACTGCAATATCTCCATCTAATTCTACAAGCGAGAATCCACTTTTTTCTGCTCTTTCTTCAATTTCTGTTTTTTCTTGGTATTTTTGTAATTCATCATGTCTAAAGTTACTGTTATCATCTGTTACAAATTTTCCATCAAGTGCCATCAATGAACCGTCTTGCATAATTGCAAGTGGGTTTATCTCTGCAAGCTCTGCTTCTTTTTCAACTGTAAGTTTTGCTAATTTTTTTAAAATATCTGCAAAGTCATCTGCAGCTTTTCCTTCCAGTTTCATCTCTTTTGCAACTTCTTTTGCTACTTGGTCTGAAACTACTCCAAGACCGACTTCTCTGATGATTTGATTTTTAACTGATTCAATTTCAACTCCTCCCTCAGGTGATGCAATAATTGTATAGCATCTTTTTGAGCGATTCAAAAACAATGACAAGTACAATTCTTTTTTGATATCTGCCATCTTTTCTAGTAAAATGGCTCTTGCCTTTTCTCCTTTGATTGTTAATCCTAAAACTTGTGGATATTTTAAATCAAATTCATCATCATTTTGACATTTTTGAATCCCTCCAGCCTTTCCTCTGCCTCCTACTGGAACTTGAATTTTAATTACAAACGGATATCCTAATTCTTTTGCATGCTTTCTTCCTTCTTCTATAGTTGTAGATGCTTTGCTTGGTAGAAGATTAATTCCATAGTTTCTAAACAACTCTTTTGCTTGAAACTCTAGTAAACGCATACAAAATTCAACAATTTTACGATCTTTATTAATTATGAGGCTAATTTAGCTGCTCTTCGAGAAAATCGATTACCTGTAAAAATCGATCACGACTTTTTCTCAATAATTCTTGAGGAAACTCTTCAATTGTAAAAACAAATTGCTGATGAAAACTCGGAACTATTACTCCGCCTGATGTGACTAGTTGTTCAATGACATAATCTTTGGTAATTGTACATACTATTTCTTCGTAAGAATCTTCTTCTTCTTCTAGTGTTTGTCTATACAATACAATTGGTTTGTTGGTCTTTGCAACAACATCTGAGCCCTTTTTTAGCAGATCTGTTAAATGCTGAATTTGCCAGGCATCAAGACTAATCTGTTTTACCATACAATTGATACGCGTTTTTTCTATTTATCATACCTGATTAGCTAAAAGCTAACCAGTTGGTTCATTTTAATTAAAAGAAAAGAGTGTGATCTGGCTTTTATGCCATATCAAGTGCTCTAGAATGTTTTCTGGTGTGTGGTCTTTCTCCAGAATATTTTCTTCTCATGTGTCCTGATGGTCTTCCGTAGATTAATTCTAGGAACCAAGACTCATGCTCTATCTCTTCTGCCAAAATATCTTTTGCAATATCGTATGTAGTGGGATCTTTTCCAAAAGTCATTTTACAGACTTTATCCCAGTTTACAATTGCACCCTGTTCAGCTTTGAGACATTTTTCTAGTATTGCCTTGTGATCTGTTGGATTTGCTGGAAGCTGTAAGAACTCACATCCTGACATCTTGATGAACTGTGTTGCATCATTTGGAAGTGAACCTCCTAGTTGGTAAATTCTCTCAAGACATGCTTCAAAGTGGCTAAGATCTTCTAGTCTTGCATCTTCGATTATTCCTTTGAGTCCTTCTCCTTCCAAGCCTGTACAATGTGCTCTCAAATTGGTGAAGTAGTAGTAGGCAGTAAATTCTACTGATGCATTTTGAATCAATAGTTTTTTTAGTTCCTCTACGTCCAAGCCATTTTGTTTTAGAACGTTGATTCCAACAACTGCTGGGGTTTTTGAATCGGACATATCTACTTTTCAAATTAGATGTTCTAATAAAAATATTGATTTTGTACAAATAATTTTAGATAAAACGCTGAGTAATCATGCTAAGCCTTATTCTACTGAAATCCTTATCTTCTGACCATCGATGTCGTCGTCTTTGTACACCTTGCATGATTCTCCAAAATCCACTTTTTTTACTCTTACTAAAAATGCCAAATCTTCTGCTTTTTCTCTAATCATCTCCAATGACTCTTCATCTAAATCTAGTATAGATGCAACATTTAGGATATCTGTTGGATTACATCCTCTCTCTTTTCTTAGAGTCTGCAGTCGTCTTGCAATATCTTTTACTAAACCCTTTGCCATCATCTCTTTGTTTCTTGAAGTTGAAATGAATACGATATAGTTGTCTCTTTTTGAAACTGCAAATTCTTCGCTTGCATCAAAGTCAACTATAAAGTCATCTTTGTCTAATGAAATTTTTTCTCCGTCCACTTCGTAATTATAATGCCCTTGTTTTTGAAGCGATGTTATGATCTCTTCTTTGTTGCTTTCAGAAAACATGTTGACCAGTTTTCCCCATATGTTGTTTTGCTTTTGGGCATCCGATTCTTTTTTTCTAATTCTATTACTGATAACAGCGGTAAGTTTAGCTGTTTTAATTCTAAAACCTGTTCTAATCCAGATTCTTTTTCTATCTCAAAAATTGTAAATTTTTCTA
>JAAUVF010000061.1 GCA_012030815.1 Nanobdellota archaeon
CCTCACTTCGAAGTAATGCAATTTCGTCTTCTAGTTTTGCAACTCTCTCATAGATTGTTTCTGCTTCTGAACTCATGATTATCTATCATAAAAAAATTGTCTTAAAAAGTTATGGGTAAATATTTTGATGGGCTAGTTAGTTTTTTGGAACTACAATTCAAATTCTTGGCGGCACTTTTCACATTTGCCCCTTTCCTGACCAGGAGGACCAAGGAGGAATACCTTACCAATTGTCTTACATAATGGGCACATACCAGTAGTTGCATTTTTTGGACCACTTCGTATGATTTTTTGAGTTTTTCTACGTCCCATACAATTACTACTAAAATCGGTCTATTAAGTTTAATTTTTCAGCCGTCATAGCGATATTCATCCTAGTATTGAATATGGCTAAAACCACTAATCAATACAAGAATACCAAATAATGGAATTGACATAATTTCAAATTTGTTATAAAAATAAAGAGTAAATCAACATCATAGATTTCATTTAATTCTAAAAATATCTTAATTAAAAAATTAGGAGAAAAAGGAAAAAAGATTCAGAAAAAATTACAATCTAGGAATAAATCCCAAGGAATTGTAAATTTCCATTAATCTTTGGATTGATTGATCCTTTTGTTTACTAGATGGTAATTTGGCTAGTATATTTTGTGCCTCTATGACTGCATCAGTTTTGAGAATCATTGTGGCTCCAAGTGTTTTACCATCATTTGCTTTCATTACTGCTCCATAGAAAGAACATTGTCCTTTTGGAATTACGTTGTTTACACCAAGTGTTACTTTTTCCACATCAGATTTAAGATCAATCATAGCAATTGCTAATGGGTAATCGGTTGCACATGCCTTTACTATGTAGCTCCAGTATGGTGAACCTTTTTTGTATTGATCAACTTTAGCTTTAGTCAAGTATTTGCTAACAGAACCATCATGACCAACATATGGTGCTGCCTCAGTGTTTTGTAATGGTGCTATAACTAAGGAACCTACAATAGTAGATAATGCAAAAATATTATTTTTTTATTCATAAATTCACCCCCTCGTTTGTTTGACGAGTGTGAAGTATACTTTTGGCAAAGAAATCAAAGTATCGCAGGATAAATGAGTACCTGTGATGATGTCCCTTTGGCAATGAAGACATTTTCTAATAGAAGCTCTTTTGCATACTATGCATACAGCAATAGGTGCCAAAGGACCATCACAGTTTTCACACGCATATAAAAAATTACATGGAAAATTTGAAGAGACAAAATTATTTTCAGACCTGTTTTCATATTTAGGGGAGACTGATAATTGGTGGGAATGACAATTCTTTGAAATCAGGTTTTGATTTTGTTCTTCAGTATTACTCATTAAATCATATTTGATAGTTTGTTATTAGACAATAACCTAGGATTTGTGGCATGCCTTATGCCAAACACCATTTACTCAACTAGTTATGTAATTCAATGGCGCGGGGAGAGGGATTTGAACCCACGAGTCATTGCTGACATGGGATTAGCAATCCCACGCCCTACCAAGCTAGGCGATCCCCGCACAGATTGCCTTGAATTAATCTGTAAATAAATTCATTCGTCGCCAAATTGATGATAATTAGTCACAATATCATCTAGAACCATTCTTTTTCCACCAACAATTTTTAGATCAACATTGACAGATTTATTGGAAATTGTAATGATATTGTATGTGTTTTCAAATAATCCTCGAACTCTTTCAGATGTTGCAGTACCAGCATTTACTACCATTAGTTTTCCAAAATTCCACTCCCATGGCCTATGCTTATGACCACATAAAACAAGATCAACTCCGGTATCAAGTATAGTTCGCAAGACATCTCCTGCATCAACTACTGTAAGCTGATCAGAGCCAGTATCAGGAATTGCAATAAGATGATGATGCATTGCCAAGATCTTTACTTTATGTTTGTACTTTTTCATTGTTCTTTCAAGCCATAGATTTTGACGATATCCTACTTCACCCTCATTTCTGTCAGGTCTAGCAGTTCCAAGCGTTACCAAAACTACATCTTCACTTAATTCATTTATTGCTTCAAATGGAAAGAATTTTTTGAATAAAAGATATCCAGTATTTCGATAATCGTGGTTCCCACTAATATGCAATAATTTTTTTGTGTTAAATTTTGTCAATAATGTCTTACATTCTTCATATTCTTGCATTAGTCCTTCATTTGTCAAATCACCAGTAACTACAATCACATCAGGGTTTAGTTGATTTACCTCATCAACAAGCTGATCAAACTTATTTTGAAGAAATTGAGATCCTACATGAAGATCAGAGATTTGTACAATTAGCATTTTTCTTTTTTTAGTAAATTAAGCTAATAAACTATATCTATAGAAAATACATGATGTGTTAAACTCAAGGTAGAATTAAATAATAAACACCGCAAGTTTGTGCAGTTTTGAGCAAAAAAGCTGCAGTAATGAGAGGGGATGGGATTGGTCCAGAAGTAGTAGACTCTATGCTTAGAGTTTTAAAAGAATGTAACTCCCAATCAGAGATAATTCTATGTGAAGCAGGCTCTGAACAATGGGACAAAAACGGCAGAAAAGACAAATCATACATCCCAGATTCAACAATGAAAATTTTAGAAGAATCTGATGCTTGCTTTAAGGGGCCTACAACAACAATACCAGTACCAGATGCCCCAAGAAGCGTAGCTGTTACATTACGTCAAAAATTTGAATTATACTCTAACATCAGACCAACTAAAACATATGACAGACTAACTCCAAATAGAAAATTAGACTGTGTTTGTTTTAGAGAAGCAACTGAAGGACTTTACACGGGCTTGGAAGTAAAAGTTACAGATGATGCACAATTGCGATTAGAAAGATCACTAGACAAGGATCTAGTAGATTTATGAAGTCTGCAGTTAATTGGGCAAACCAATACAATATGAAAAAAATGGTTGCAATCACAAAAAGAAACATCCTAAAACAAACAGATGGGATATTTTGGGATGAAGTACAAAAATCAATTAAAGATACAGACATAAAATTAACAGAAATTTACATTGACAACATGGCTCAACAAATGGTAGTAGCCCCAGAGCAATTCAATGGGGCAGTTTTGGTAAGTACAAATTTGTTTATGGATATAATATCAGAGTTAGCATCAGGGCTAGTAGGATCAATTGGATTAATTTATTCTGCAAATATGGGAGATAATTTTGCAATGTTTGAAGCAGCTCATGGAAGTGCACCACAGTTTGCAGGACAAAACAAAGTAAATCCAACTGCAACCGTTCTTTCTGGAGCTTGGATGGTAGAATATCTAGGAGAACCAGAAATTAGAAATGCAATTTTTGCTGCAACAGAACAAGTGATTAACGAAGGAAAAGTTGTAACGTGGGACATTGGTGGCAATGCAAGTACTACACAGATGACTGATGCCATCATAGCATATGCAAAACAAAAACTACGAAAGTAAAATCATTCTATTTTTGTCTAATAGCTTCAACAAGAATCAACTCTTCAAAAAACATCTTCTTTTTAGCAAGAATTCGCGGTTCAAGGCATAGTTTTTGTGCGTAATCCATTAATTTTTGGTAATTAGAAAGCGAGGTAGTCACAAAAAGAAATTTGCCACCTATTTTGATATTTTTTGAATCGAATCAAATATTTTTTAGGAATTTCAAATCCTTCAATTCCACCATCCGTAGCTGCGTCTAAGACTTCATCAGTTGCAAGATATGGCAAATTACAAACTACTAGATCAAATTCTAAATTTAATGCATCGGCACCATTACAGCAGATCAAATTATTTGTAGGATATGTTTGATTTTTCAGTACTGTAAAATTAATGTCGGTTCCAACAACAAAAGTAAAATTTTTAGACAAAAGTTTTGTCAAATAACCAGAGCCACTTCCAACATCTAGAGCAGAAAATCCTTTCTCTTTTTCAATATAATCAGATATGAAAAAGGTATCTTCAGATGGCTGGTACTCATCATCTCTTAAGAATTTGTTTTGCAAGTTCAACTATTTCATCTCCTGAAAGATCATCTAATCGTTTCTCAATAACGTTTTCTTTTCCAAACTGCTTAAAGATATTTTGAATTGTCTTTCTTCTATATGAGAACATTTTATTTATAACATGAATTAGATCTTTTTCAAGGGATTTTTTTTTAATAATTTTTAGAACAACCGAGTCAATCTTTGGAGGTGGTAAAAAATTTTGTTTTCCAACATCTAAAATTTTTTCTATCTCAAAGGCAGAATTAGCAATTATACTAACGGATCGTCTATTCTTTGCAGATTTTGCAAGTAATTTTCTGCAAATTCTTTTGAACCATAATCACACCGTGAGAAAAAGGAATGGTTGCAAGCCATTCAATTGCATCTTTACTTTTTGAATATGGTAAATTAGATACAAAAATAGAAAAAATATGATTTTGCTTGAATCCATCACCAAACTCTATTGAGAGATTTGCAATGCTGGAAAAACGAGATTTTGTCTTTTCGTATAGTTCTCTATCAGCATCAATAGAAATAACTTTTTTGCATTTTCACATAATAGTGGAGTCAAAATACCCAATCCAGTACCTAACTCAAAGACTGTGTCGTTTTTACTGATTTTAGCCTCAAAAGCAATAGATTTTGCGATTGTGTTTGAGGTTAGAAAGTGTTGCCCTAATCTTTTTCGTTTGATCATTTTTTGACAAAGAGATTCATCCTACTTTCTCCAGTTATTTCATCCATGATTCTCTCTGAAATATGTTTGACTGGTTCTTTGAATCCCACTCTCTCCTGCAAATCAGCATAACTTTGAAATGCTTTTTTTCTCTTTCTTCCAACATTGTTTTCATGTATGTTTTCCAATTCCTGGAATTAATTCCAGTGCATGAATTCTTGGAGTCAATGGTCTTGAATTGTTAAGATAATCTACGAATCTTGTTTCATTATGAGTTACAATGTTTTCAACTACACCGCGTAATTCGCTTTGAGCAGAAGATGAGATGTGTTCATATTCTAATTTTCCTAAAACAGAAAGTACTTTTGTTCTTCCATCTTTTCCAATGTAGATTCTTTCTCCAACATCAAATGTAGAGTTTGGAACTCCAAGAACTTCCAATAAAGTAAGTCGGTCTTCACCAATTGCAGTAATAATAATTCCATCACGTCCACGTACGGTAGATGACTTACCACGTGGGTTAAAATCTAAAACATATGCATATTCCTCATATTTTCTAGGAGGGGATTGTGCCCTGTGCAAAATAAATCTCCTTGAAACTTAGTGCCCCTTGATTATTTTAAGCATTTTTTCTAAAGTTTCAGCAAGAATAAGTTTTTTCCAACCAAATGTAAATGAACGTAGTTCAGCCAAGCTTGTTGGTCTAATATTTACAATTTCGACAGCTTCTTCCTCTGTTAAATCACAATCTTTCATTAGTTGCTTTTTCATTTCTTTAGCATCTTTAGGATCAA
This sequence comes from Nanobdellota archaeon, assembly GCA_012030815.1. The sequence continues at coordinate 5,450 of JAAUVF010000061.1, forward strand.
TGCTAACAAATTTTGAGACATAATCATATGTCCAACGTTGAATTTGATCCATTTCTTCAGTATCTACTTTGCCTAAAATTTCTTTAACTTCAGATAGGGAAATGCTTTGTTTCTTTTTTATCTCTTCCATTATTGTACACCGAATGGTTTGATATGGTCTAATCTTGTGATTAAGGTTTTTGTTTTATTTCCTAATTGTACATCTAAAGTAATAGCACGTCTTCCCACATGGGTAATGTTACCTACTTTCCCATGATAGCGTCTATGAGGCAAACCTTTGTGTTGTCTAGGATCTATAATTACAAGTGCTTGTTCTCCTTCATGATATTCTCTAAGTAAGAACGATACGCCTCTAGGAGCGGTTTTAGTCATCACAGATCTTGCTTTGTGCTTAAATCCGTGTGAACGACCATGAGATTTCTTAGTTGCCATATCTGAGTAGATTCCCAGTGACCCTATTTTAACAGTTTCTAGTCATGCATTAGAGATGATATCGGTTCTAAGTTGTCCACATGCAGCTGAAATTTCAGATCC